>CAZOXN010000254.1:0-4797 GCA_964583655.1 uncultured Desulfarculaceae bacterium
ATAGTGAACAAGGGGGGCCGGCTCTTGGGGTTCAACACGGACTGGGTCGGGCTCGTCACTGAACTGAGACAGTGGACGGAGATAAAGGGCAAGACCTTCGCCATCCTCGGGGCAGGGGGCGCCGCGCGGGCGGCCATATTCGGCGTGATGAGTCAGGGGGGCGCCCCCCTGATCCTGAGCCGCAGCGCTGAGAAGGGCAGAAGGGTGGCCTCTGAATTCGGGTGCACGATTCTCCCCCTTTCTGAGATCCACAACGTGGAGGCGGACTGCCTCATCAACGCCACACCGGTGGGGATGGTGCCCGATGTGGAGCTGAGCCCCCTCCATGGGGTGGACTTGTCCAGGTTTCAGTTGGTCATGGACCTGATCTACAACCCTTTCAAGACCAGACTGCTGAGGGACGCTGAGGAGGCGGGGTGCCCTGTTGTGCCAGGTGTGGGGATGTTCGTCCACCAAGGGGCAGAACAGATAAGGCTGTGGACCGGCATGGAGCCGCCAAGGGATTACATGAGAGAGATAGTGCTGAAGAGGCTTGAGGCAGGTCATGGAGATTAGGCCCCTAGAGGACCTGGACGCCCTGGTGACCGTGCCCGGCTCCAAGAGCTATACCCAGAGGGCCTTGGTGATTGCGGCCTTGGCGCATGGGGAGTCGGTGCTGGAGCGCGCATTGATTTGCGAGGACTCATCCCACCTCATGGGCGCCCTCGAGTCCCTCGGGGCGAGAATCGTGGTGGATGGAGGGGACATCATCGTCCAAGGCACTGGGGGGAGGATCGCCACCCCCCCCGAGCCCATTTTCCTGGGAGACAACGGGACTGCCATGAGGCTTCTCACCAGTGTGGTATGTCTGGGAGATGGGTGGTACGAGCTCACCGGCAGCGCCCGCCTATGTCAGAGGCCCATGGGGCCTCTGCTTAGTGCCTTGAGGGGCCTGGGGGTGGACGCCAGGAGCAAGAACGGTGACGGCTGCCCTCCTGTGGTCATCCGGGCTAAGGGGCTCCCCGGGGGATTGGCCATCCTGGAGGAGCTGCAGAGCAGCCAGTTCGTCTCTTCGGTCCTGATCTCCTCCCCCCTTTCCAGCGAGGAGACGCGGATACGCCTCCTGGGGCGTATCCCCTCCATGCCTTACGCCGAGATGACCATCCGCGTGATGGAGGACTTTGGGGTGACGGTGACCCGGTCGGGGCGAGATGGGTATCGTGTCAGGGGTGGTCAACGTTATGAGGCAAGGAAATACCGTGTGGAGGGAGACATCTCTAGCGCGTCATATTTCTTCGCCGCGGCGGCCCTTTGCGGGGGGCGAGTACGGGTGGGAAATCTGGATCCCGACTCCGCCCAGGGCGACTTGCGATTCCTCTCGATCCTTCAGGGCATGGGGTGCCACGTCAACAAGGGGGAGGATTGGATAGAGGTCGTGAGGAAACGGCCCTTGGGCGCAGGGGATATGGTGTTCGACTTGGGGGACATTCCGGATGTGGTCCCCACCCTCTGTGTGATCGCGGCCGTGAGGCAAGGTCGGACTGTGATAAAGGGGGTGGGGCACCTGAGGGTGAAGGAGAGCAACCGACTGGCCGCCTTGGTGGCCGAGCTGCGCAAGACAGGGGTAGGAGCCGAGGAGACCGAGGAGGGCTTGGTCGTACGGGGGGGCCACCCCCACGGAGCACAAATCGAGACCTACAACGACCACCGGATGGCCATGAGCTTCGCCGTCCTGGGACTGGCCGTCCCGGGTATATGGATCAGGGGGGCCGGATGTGTCAAGAAGTCCTTCCCCGGTTTTTGGGGGGAGCTGGGAAGACTCTCTGAGACGCCATGAACATCTTGCTGATCGGATACCGTTGTGCCGGCAAGACCTCGGTCGGCAGGGAGACCTCAACGCGGCTTGGGATCCCTTTCCTGGACACCGACGAGCTCGTAGTGGCGCGCTGCGGCAAGGGCATTGCGGAGATCGTCCTGGAGGGTGGATGGGAGTCCTTTCGGAGGGCGGAGAAGGAGGTCATAAAGGGGCTGAGCTCGTGCCATGGCGTGGTGATCGCCATCGGCGGCGGTGCCATCGAGGACGCAGAGAACAGGGAACTCATCAAACGGCTTGGCCTCGTCATCTGGCTCCGGACGGATGCGGCCGTTGCCCTCCAAAGGATGAAGGGGGACGATGTCACCCCTCGACAGAGGCCTCCCCTCTTCCCGGGCGGCATGGAACAGGAGACGGCGGAGATGCTCCGAAAGAGGGCCCCGCTCTACGGCGAGCTGGCTCACCTGACACTGGACACCAGCGCCATGGGGATCGAGATGGTCGCCCTGGAGATATGCGATTTCGTACAGGCCCGGGGCATTGGCCTGGGGCCTCATCCATCACCAAGGGGATGATCATGTCCGGCAACACATTCGGCTCCTGCTTCAGGGTCACCACATGGGGGGAATCGCACGGCAGGGCGGTGGGCGCGGTGGTGGATGGCTGTCCACCGAATATCGCCCTGACCGAAGCGGACATCCAGAAGGAGTTGGACAGGAGGAGGCCGGGATGCCTCCCTTGGTCGTCTCCCAGGGAGGAAAAGGACCTTGTGGAGATCCTCTCAGGGACCTTCGAGGGCAGGACCACAGGGACCCCCATATCCCTCATGATCAGCAACAGGGATGCGGACAGTGCCCCTTATGATGACCTCAAGGAGATGTTCAGGCCCGGTCACGGGGATTACACCTATTGGGAGAAGTATGGGATTCGCGACCACAGGGGTGGGGGGCGTGCCTCGGCCCGGGAGACCGCGTCGCGGGTGGCGGCCGGGGCAGTGGCCAAGAAGGTGATAGCGACGGCAGGGATCCAGGTCATCGGGTACACCAGGGAGCTAGGCGGCATTCGGGCGGGGGATTTCTCCCTCGAGGGAGTGGAGGCCAACGTCCTTCGTTGTCCCGACCCGAAGGCGGCGGAGGCGATGGTGGCGAGACTGCAAGAGGCCAAGGAGAAGGGAGATTCTCTTGGCGGGGTCGTGGAGATACTGGTCAGGGGTTGTCCGGCGGGGCTTGGGGAACCGGTCTTCGACAAGATGGACGCTGACATGGCCAAGGCCCTCATGAGCATCGGGACGGTCAAAGGGGTGGAGATCGGGGCTGGTTTCGAGGCAGCCAGGATGACTGGGTCCCGGTGCAACGACCCCATCACCGGGGCGGGTTTCGCCACCAACAACGCTGGCGGCATATTGGCCGGCATCACCAATGGGCAAGAGATCGTCATCAGGGTGGCCTCCAAACCGATCCCCAGCATCGGCAGGATGCAGGACACGGTCAACAAGAGGGGCGATCCTGTCACCTTGTCCCTCAAGGGGAGGCACGACATCTCGGCCATCCCCCGGATCATAGTGGTTTGCGAGGCCATGGTCGCTATGGTCCTGGCGGACCACCTCCTGAGGCAGAGGGCCATCGAGCCATGGCGAAGCTCGAGATAGCGGTAATAGGTGGCACCCGCGGCATGGGCAGGTGGTTCGCGGGCTTCTTCCAGGAGCAGGGATTCACCGTCCATGCACTCGGCCGGGGCTGGGAGGACAACCGCCAGGAGCTGATAGAGAGGTCTCAGGTGGTGGTAATGAGTGTGCCCATAGGGGTCACGTGCCAGGTGATTGAGCGGGTAGGACCGCTGGTCAAGAACGGGGCTCTGATGATGGATCTCACCTCTTTGAAGGCCGAGCCTGTGGAATGTATGCTGAGGTGCTCGGTATCGGAGGTCATCGGGGTCCATCCCCTCTTCGGGCCGGATGCCGAGTCCATGAAGGGGAGAAACGTGGTCATCTGTCCGGCCAGGGGAGACAACTGGCTCGCCTGGTTGAGGCAGCTCCTGACAGGAAGCGGTGCCGAGGTCGTGGAGACGACTCCCGACAGGCACGACGCGATCATGGCCATGGTCCAGGGATTGACCCATTTGACCACCGTGGCCATGGGGCTCACGGTGAGGGCCTCGGGTGTGGATCTGTCCGAACTCAGGAGATTTTTGACCCCGACCTTCGAGAAGAAGATGGCCATGATCGAGAGGGTCTTCGGGGACAACCAAAGGCTCTACGCAGAGATCATCGCCTTCAACCCAAATACGAAGAGGCTGCTCCAGCTCTACGAAGAGGCCTTGCACGAGCTCAAGGGGCTGGTGGCCGAAGGGGATTCGGAGGCCTTGCTGCGACTCATGCAATGTGCCGCCCCATCGGTCCACTTGCCTTGAGAACAGAATGATAGTACGATGACGCCGGTCGAGTCCCGTTCGGTACCCTGTAAGTTCGCAAAGACATTGCCCCTTGTTCCCCAAGGAGAAGAACATGGCTTACCTGCAACAAGGGCAAGGTCCCCAGAGGGTGGCTGAGCTCGAGAGGAAACTGGCGTATCAGGAGAGGCTGCAGTCCATCACAAACCGGATCCATGTGGCCAGGAACCTCAACGAGATCTTTCTCCAGGTCAAAGACGAGATACTGGAGCTCTTCGACGCGGACCGCATAACCATCTACGGGGTGGACGCCAAGAACAACCAGATCTACTCCAAGTACAAAGAGGGGAAAGAGGTCATGGAGATCCGGCTCCCCATCGATGGGCACAGCCTGGCCGGGTTCGTGGCCTTGAACAAGCGGCCCGTGAACATAGCCGATGCCTACGACGAGAAGGAGCTCTCCACCAAGCTGCCGGTGCTTCAGTTCGACAGGAGCTGGGATGAGAGGACGGGCTATCGTACCCGCCAGGTGCTGGCCGTGCCCATCCTGTTCAAGAGGGCTGGGAGGGCTGTGTTCGGCGGTGTGGTCCAGCTGATCAACAAGCGCTCCCCAGGGG
>CAZOXN010000255.1:0-4789 GCA_964583655.1 uncultured Desulfarculaceae bacterium
TCTTTCAACCATACCCCAGCCCCCTGAAGATCGGTCAACTCCATCGCCCTTCGCAGGAGCCTGTCCGTGAAGGTGCCATGGTCCAAGATCCCGGCCATGAACCTCGAGACCTCATCGAGGATCCCGATCAGTCCCTTTCTCACCACGTGTCCCTGGGAGAAGCTTCGGAGAAAGGATGCCGCGGATGAGTGGACCACCTCGGCCCCTTCGGGTTTCAGTTGGTGGATGATGGCCTCTACAGTCTCGTCAGGGATCAGATTGAGGATCAGGTCCAGATCCCTCCGGTCCAGGACCTCGGTGTAGTCCTGGGAAACCGATATCCCCTTCTTCCTCAAGCCCTCCACGACCGCTGGCTTCAGATCGAAATCGGCCACAGCAACGATCTCCAAGGCAGACCGTTCCAACTGCTTCAACAGTCCGGGAGACTGGGAAAGGCCTATGATCGCTGCGCGAAGCCGGCGCCCCTTCACCAAGGTTGGGAGTTGAGGGCCATCGTGACTCATCAACCCAAAGCCCCCGGGATGACGGAGAAGGAAAGGACCATGCCAAGAAATTAGCCCACTCTCGCGCGAAAGGCAAGGGCAAAGGCTCACGGTGCCCTCCTCCTGAGCAGCACGAGACCGATGGATTGCCATGGATGTGTTGTTTTTCCTCGGACCTCACCTTAGAATTGACTCGTTCAGACAACCCGGCCTTTGCGGCGAGCAGTGGGGCGCGGATCCCAGGGGGAGTACGAGATGGGCGAAGTTCGGGTCAGGTTTCCTCCATCGCCTACGGGCTACCTGCACATAGGAGGGGCGAGGACTGCCCTGTACAACTGGCTCTTCGCTCGAAAGCACGGGGGGGAATTCGTCCTTCGCATAGAAGACACTGATGTGGAGAGGTCCACTTCCAACGCCATCGAGGAGATCATCGACGGGCTGAAATGGATGGGTCTGGACTGGGACGAGGGCCCGTACCTCCAGAGCCAGTACGTGGAACAACATCGACAGACGGCCATGCGGCTCCTGGAAGCCGGCCATGCATATCGCTGTTTCTGCAGCCGCGAGGAGCTGGAGGCCAAGAAGGAAGAGGCGATGCGCCTGCATCGCTCGTACCAGTATGACGGCACTTGTCGCCGCATCCCCCTCGACGAGGCCCAGGCGAGGGAAGAGAGGGGCGAGCCCTTCGTGATCCGTTTCAAGGTCCCCAGGGACTCGGGCAAGCTAGAGTGGGGCGACGCGGTCTTCGGCACCGAGGTGAAGGCCTATGCGGACATCGAGGACTTCGTGATCCTTCGATCCAACGGGACGCCGGTTTACGTCCTCTCCAACATGGTGGACGATCACCGGGACCGGATCACCCACGTCATAAGGGGACAGGACCACAGGGCGAACACCGCCAAGCAGGTCCTCATGTACAGGGCGTTGGGCTGGGAGGTCCCCAGGTTCGCACACATGTCCCTCACCCTGGACCCCAAGAGGCGAAAGATCTCCAAGAGGGTCCACGGAGAGGTGGTCACGGTCAGGTATTACAAGGAAAAGGGGTTCCTGCCTTGGGCATTCTGCAACTTCATGGTACTGCTTGGGTGGTCTCCAGGGGATAACAGGGGGATCCTTTCCAGGGAGGAATTGATCGAGGCCTTCACATTGGAGCGACTCTCCAGGGCGAACTCGATCTTCAATTACGACCCTGAGAACCCCCGCTTCTTCACGGACCCGAAGGCCATCAGCATCAACGCCCATTACGTCCGTAACATGGCCCTGGAGGCGCTGCTGCCTTGGGTAGAGGGGGAGCTCAAGGCCAAGGGGCTCTGGGATCCGGCGTACGGGGATCGTGATCGGGAGTGGTTCTGCAAGACGGTGGACCTGATAAGGGCGCGGTTCTTCACCCTGGAGGACTTCTCAACCCTCGGCAGGCCGTATTTCTCGGATGACTACCCCATGGAGCAAGAGGCATGGGATAAGAACCTGCGCGCGCATCCGAGTCTTGGGGAATGGATAGGGTCTTTGGCCGATCGCCTGGAGGCACTGAGCGAGTTCTCCATGGGCAAGACCGAGGAGGCAGTCCGGGGGGCCGCACAGGAGTGGCAGGTCAAGCCAGGTCTCCTGATAAACGCCATCAGGGCCGCTGTGACCGGCCTCACGGTTGGGCCGGGTCTGTTCGAGGTCCTGGCGCTCCTCGGCAAGAGAAGGGTCGTCCAGAGACTGAGAAGCGTCTCAGCCAGACTGCTCGATAAGAATTGAGTCAGACGCGCCCTTGCAGCGCTCGATGGTATGCCGGCGGTCAGGGGAGGTGACCCATCATGTCAGACCGGGAGAGGGAAGGAGATCTTTGGGGGAGGATCCGCGACGACCTCCATGGCATGGAGGAGGAACAGGAGGAGGCATTGGATCGAATCCCTTGTTCGGACGGATCCTGCATCGGCCTCGTGGGGGATGACGGTTGCTGCCGGGTGTGTGGCAGGGAGCACGCCGAGGCCTACCTCTCCAGCTTCGGTGCAACCCCGTGCCAAGACCCGTCCGATCCATCGGTGGTCCCTGAGGAGGAACCGGAGGAAGAGGGGCAAGACCAGGAGGAGGACGCGGGGCCCGATGAGCGAGTCCTGTGCTCGGACGAGTCGTGCATCGGGCTTGTGGACGATGATGGGTACTGCAAGGCCTGCGGGCTCAAGTGGAAGCCAGAGGGATATCAGGATGGGGAGCCGTTGCTCTATCGAGGGGATTCGGATGAGTGAGTCACCGCCTTTCGAGAGTGCGCCATTCACTCGCCGCGAGAGGGCCCTGCCTCTGGTTATCCGGGGGGTGCGCCCGGAAACGCGGATCGAGGGGGGAGTGAGGCCATGGAACTGACCCCTCTTCATGACCCGTCGGAGGGGCCGCTCAGGGTAGCGGCATTGATGTCCGGCTCTGGGACGAACATCCGCAAGATCCTGGAGCACCAGATCCGCCTGGAGGCCGAGGAGAGGACCGCGCCTTATCGAGTAGTGGTGATCTTCACGGACAATGCCGACAGCAAGGCCGTGAGCATCGGCAGGGAATACGACCTACCTGTGATCGTGAGGGATCTCTCCGGCTTCTGTGCCAGAGGTGGCTTCTCCAGGAGGGACCTCAAGGCCAGGGAAGAGTTCGATCGTCAGACGGTCCTTGCCCTTTCTCCCTTTAGGGTGAAGGCGGCCGCTTATGGCGGGTACATGAGCATCGCCACAAGGCCCCTCGTCGAGGCATTCCTGGGGGTTAACGTCCATCCAGCCGATCTCTCCCTAGAGACCGCGGACGGCAGGCGTAAGTACGTGGGGGACCATGCGGTGAGGGACGCCATTGCCTCAGGGGAGAAGACCATTTGTTCTTCCACCCACATCATCGAGCCAGTGGTGGATGGGGGAAGAATTCTCATGATCTCGGAGCCCATGGACGTGGTCCTCCAGCCTGGATGGGATCTCTCGGATCCGGCAGACCTGAAAAAGGCCGAGGCCTTCAACCAGGAGAGGCTCAAGGAGTTCGGAGACTGGGTGGTCTTCCCCCGGACCTTGGAGGACATAGCCAGGGGGAAGTTCGCCCGAGACGCAGAGGGGAATCTCTTCTATGACGGCATCCCGATCCCCAAGGGGTGGAGAATAGGGTGATGTGAGAGACGGACCCGTTCAGTCCATGGGCCAGAACCCGGCGTCGTTCCATATCTCTTCCTTGACTGTCCGCTCCAGTGCCAAGAGGCGGTTCATGTGTCCCTGCTCCCATTCGGCCAACCATTGGAAGAGTGATTTCATCCCCGGATCATTGGCCGTCTCTGCCTGCCTCCTGTAGAACCGTGCGGCGCGTCTCTCAAGAAGGACCCCGATGTGAAGGGCGGCTGAGTCGAACCACGCCCCTTCCACGTCCCTCTTGAGGGATGCGTCTATCACCGGGTCCTTGAACCTCAGATCACGGTGGCGAAGAGGTGGAGGGGCGCTCCATCTCCCCTTCTTCAAGATTGACCGGAACTGCCTTTCCAGCTCGGAGCGATGTCTCATCTCGTCCTTGGCCAGGGCCGAGAACATCTCACGGGAAGTCTTGTTGGAGCAACGCTGCGCCGCTACCTCGTAAAACCGTATTCCATGGATCTCGAGCATGATGGCCTGTTTGACGGGCCTGAGCATCCTTTGAGAAGGAGTGTCCTTGACTGTCGGCATAGGTGGTACCTCCCTCACTTGGTATGAGACCGGCCTCTTTCCCGGAAAGAGGCGATGGCCTGATGGAGTTCCTCGGTCTGGGAGCACAAGGCCTGGGCGAACGACTCGAATTCCAGGACCTCCGAGAGCTCGGAGTTGATCCCCATGTAGATGGATCGCTTCATGTACCGGATTGGGGTCTGTGGCAACGAGACGATCTTCCGTGCAAGGGCCATGGCCGTGGGGAGGAGTTCCGCGGGTGGGACCACGTGGTTGACCATCCCGAGGGAGAGGGCCTCCTGTGCGGATATGGGATCGCCGGTGAGGAAGAGTTCAAAGGCCTTGGTGGTCCCCACCACCCTGGGCAGGAAATAGGTGGCCCCCATACCCGGGTGGACGCCTAGCTTGACGAAACTCATCCCGAACTGTGCGCTGGTGGAGGCGATCCTCATGTCGCACGCCAGGGCCAAGGCTGCCCCTGCCCCCATGGCGTGGCCATTCACCGCGGCCAGGGTAGGGACCGGGAGGTCCCTCAGGCAGAGGAACCTCTGGTAGAACTCCATGACCCGCCTCTTGAACTCCACCGGCGGGAGTTCGAAATCCTTCATCACTGAGTTGAAGTCCCCCCCCGCGCTGAATGAATCCCCTTTGCCGGTCAGGATG
>CAZOXN010000256.1:0-4789 GCA_964583655.1 uncultured Desulfarculaceae bacterium
GAGGTCTTGGTCATAAGCCACACCGACGGCAGAGGGGATGGGGTCTTTCCTCTCATCGACATGGGCCGGGCGGATTGGTGGAGGCCGGTTGCGGACAAGGTGGAGGCGTTGGACCCTTATGTGGTCCACCTGGAGCACGAGTATGGCCTCTACGAATACCGGGACGATCGCGGCATGGGAGATGGCAACGAGGGCTTCCTGACCCTTCTCAACGCCATGAGCAGGTATCCCACAGTGGTGGAGCCACACACAGTTCACGGCCGCCTGAGGGACTTCGAGGCCAACTTCCTGTACAGGCTCTGCCGCAGGAGCGACTTGGTGCTCCTCAAGTGCCATTACCAGAAGTGGAGGCTGGACTGGACCTTTCCGGGTTACGGCTGGGAGATCCCCACCAACATCATGGTGGTCCCCCACGGGGCCCGGCCGGACAGGAGATGGGGGTTGGAGGAGGTGCGGCGGATACGCCGGGAGCTAGGACTGGACCAGCTCGGCCTCGCCGACCACGTGGCAGGGATGATCGGCTGGATTCAGGCCAACAAGCGATGGGACATACTCCTTTCCATGTGGGAGGAGATTCACGAGGAGATCCTTGGCGCCACACGCCAGGATTGGGATCTCTTGGCGGCCGGGGCCATGAGGGACCCGCACGATCAGCCACGCTATGAGGCATGGAAAGGGTCGGCCCTGGAGCTGGAGAAGAAGGGACTGGCCCATTACTTCGAGTTCATACCCAGAGGAGAGATCTATTACAAGGTCATGGCAGTTTGCGACTTCATTGTCCTGCCGTCCATGGACGAGACCCAGTCGGGCACCCTCGCGCGGGTCATCGCCTTGAACAAGCCTTACATCACTACCGCCCCCATGGAAGGCCTCACAGCCCAGACCCTGGAGAGCGAAGGCGGTCTCCTCTTCACCACCAAGGAGATGCTGAGGCGCAAAGTGGTGAGACTCGCTTGCGACGAGGCCCTTCGACTCCAGTTGGGAGAGAACCTCAAACGGTATCTAGAGGAGGTCGTATCCTGGGAGGTAGTGGCCCGGCAGTATAAGGTCGCTTACGAACTGGCGAGGGAGGCGAAGAGGACGGGGAGGCCAGCGGTGGTGGCCCCAGAGTTCTGAGGCGGAAGGGCGTGCGCGGGGGATAGGTGGGACTTCACTGCACACGACATGGAGCGAAGAGATGGAACGAATTGATTGGGACGAACTCTTCAGGCGGCATCCGGGCAACCCCATCATAACCGCGGGCGACATGCCTTATCCGGTGAACTCCGTCTTCAATGCCGGGGCCACGAGCTTCGCCGGGGAGACCCTGTTGTTGGTGAGGGCAGAGGACCGGAGGGGGATCTCTCATCTGACCGTTGCGCGGAGCGAGGACGGCGTCCACAACTGGCGCATGGATCATCGGCCCACACTCATGCCGCAGCCTGAGACCCATCCCGAGGAGCTCTGGGGCATAGAGGACCCTCGCATTACCTATCTCGAGGAGTTGGAGACCTGGGCCATCGCCTACACGGCCTACTCCGAAGGAGGGCCCCTCGTCTCCCTGGCCACCACCAAGGACTTCCAGGAGTTCCAGCGGCTGGGTCCTGTGATGCCCGCCGAGGACAAGGACGCCGCCCTCTTCCCGGTGAGATTTCAGGGGCGCTGGGCCATGTTGCACCGCCCTGTCTCCACCTTTCCCACCACCGAGGCCCACATCTGGCTCTCCTTCTCGCCGGACCTGAAACACTGGGGGGATCATCGCATACTCATAAGGGCGAGGAAAGGCGGATGGTGGGATGCCAACAAGATAGGGCTCGGCCCGCCCCCCATGAGGACCGAGCGAGGTTGGCTGCTCCTCTATCACGGCGTCCGTGGCACTGCCAGCGGGGTGATTTACAGGCTCGGCCTGGCCATGGTGGATCTGGAGGACCCAAGAAGGGTCATCGCTCGTTCAGACCAATGGCTATTCGGCCCGGAAGAGGATTACGAGGTCTACGGGGACGTGGACAAGGTGGTCTTCCCTTGCGGCTGGGTCGTCCAAGGGGACGAGGTGAGGATGTACTACGGGGGCGCGGACAAGTATGTGGCCCTAGCTACAGGGAGCGTATCCCGACTCCTCAGATGGCTGGAGGAGCATAACTCCCTTGGGAGGACATGAGCCATGCGCATAGCCATGCTCTCTCCCATAGCCTGGCGCACCCCTCCGAGGCATTACGGCCCGTGGGAGAAGGTCGTGTCCCTCTTGACGGAGGGCCTGGTACGAAAGGGCGTGGAGGTCACCCTTTTCGCCACCCGGGACTCCGTGACCAAGGCGACACTTGCGGCAGTCTGCCCCAGGGGATACGAGGAGGACCCGGAGATCCTCCCCAAGGTGTGGGAGTGCCTCCATGTATCCGAGGTCTTCGAGCGGGGGGAGGAGTTCGACCTGATCCACAACCACTTCGACTTCCTCCCCCTCACCTACATGGGGATGACCTCCACGCCTGTTCTCACCACCATCCACGGCTTCTCCTCCCCGAGGATCCTCCCCGTGTACCAGAAGTACAACGGGAGGGCGTATTATGTCTCCATCAGTGACGCGGACCGCCACCCTTCGCTGCGCTACATCGCCACAGTCCACCACGGTATCGATCTGAGCGAGTTCACCTTCAGGGAAGAGCACGGCAACTATCTGCTCTTCTTCGGCAGGATCCACGAGGACAAGGGGGCCAAGGAGGCCATCGGCATCGCCCGCAAGGCGGACATGAGGCTGGTCCTTGCCGGGATCATCCAGGATCGAGCCTATTTCGAGCGGGAGGTGCGCCCCCATTTGGATGGGGAGAGGGTCTCGTACGTGGGGAGCGCCGGTCCGGAGATGAGGGACGAACTCCTGGGCAAGGCCTATGCGCTACTCCACCCGGTCAACTTCGATGAGCCGTTCGGACTCTCTGTGGTGGAGGCCATGGCGTGCGGCACCCCGGTGGTGGCCTTCAGGAGGGGAAGCCTCCCGGAGGTGGTGGCCGACGGGAGGACGGGTTTTCTGGTCTCGTCAGAAGAAGAGGCGGTGGCCGCCCTGGCGGAGGTCAAGGGGCTCCGTCGCGAGGATTGTCGAATGTGGGTTATGGAGAGATTCACTGCCGAGAGGATGGTGGATGACTACATCAGGGTCTACCACAGCATCATGGCCGAGACCCAGAGGGAGGACCACCGCCCTTGGGGCTATTACCGGGTCTTGGCGGACGGGGTAAGCCACAAAGTTAAGGAGATCTTCGTGTTCCCCGGCCAACGCCTGAGCCTGCAGAGACACGGCAGAAGGCAAGAGCATTGGCACGTGGTCAGGGGAAAGGCCCTCGTGTTCCTGGACGGGAGGGAGATCCCCTTGGAGGCCGGCCAGTCAGTGGAGATCCCCCGAGGCTCCTGGCACCGCGTGGCCAATCCGGGCGAGCAAGAACTCCTCTTCGTGGAGGTCCAAAGGGGCGACTATCTCGGGGAGGACGACATAGAGAGGGCCGAGGACGACTATGGCAGGGCATGAGCGATCCACGGTGGAACGCTACCGAGGGAACCCCATCCTCACCAAAGGGGATGTCCCTTATCCTGTGGAGACCGTCCACAACCCTGCCGTGGTCAAACACCGGGGGAGATACGTGATGCTATTCCGGTCACACCTGAGGAGCGGTCGATCCATCATAGGCTGTGCGGACAGCGAGGATGGATTCGTCTTCCGCGTGAGACCCCATCCTTTCATGACCCCGAGCAGTCAGGAGCCGTTCGCAACTTACGAGGAGTTTGGCGTAGAGGACCCGCGTATCTGTCCCATGGAAGACGAGTATCTCATCACCTACAGCGCCTACTCCAGGCATGGCGTCAGAATAGCCCTGGCCAGGACCGTGGACTTCAACGAAGTGGAGCGGGTCGCCCTCATCACCCAGGCGGACTGCCGCAACGTTGTCATCTTTCCGTCCAGGTTCGGCGGCCGCTATGCCCGTCTGGACAGGCCCCATTCCGAGATAGCGCCATGGTCAATCTGGATCTCGTATTCCCCCGACCTCGTCCACTGGGGCGACTCCAGGCTGATCATCCGTCCCATGGACTACCACTGGGACGAGATGAAGGTGGGCCCGGGGGCCACCCCCATCAGGACATCCCGTGGGTGGCTCGACATCTACCACGGGGTCTTCAAGACCATGGACGGGGCTATCTACCGCCTCGGGGCTGCCCTGCACGACCTCGAGGATCCGTCGCGGGTCCTGGGGGTGGCGGATGAGTGGATCCTCCAGCCCGAGGATCCTTGGGAGGTCACGGGATATGTCCACAACGTGGTCTTCACCTGCGGGGCCGTGGCCGAGGAAGATGGCTCACTGAAGCTCTACTGGGGAGGGGCCGACACCGTTGTGTGCGTGGGGACTGCCCGCGCAGAGGAACTGGTGGAGCTTTGTCTTCAGAGGCCCAGGCCTGCCATGGGGGTGTGAGCGTCCAGGTGCATCAACGCCCTCATATATCCAGCGCAGCGATATCGGTGAGGTCCCTCTCTCTGAAAACGCTCCTTTTCCAGGTCTTCAACAAAGGCACCACGTGCGGCAATAGCCGCATGGAATAATAAGGCGGCATGATAGGCAACCCTACCAGGTCCCCGAAAACGACCAGCATGAAGAGTCGCTCCAGGGCGTTGCGTTCACGCATCAGCTCCAGGTCCATCTCGTGGAGCATCATCCCGTAGAGGATCTCCTTGAGGGTCTTGCGGCACCCATCGGCCCGTTCCAGCACGATGCGAAAGATCGGCCTCCATGAGATCATCCCACACCCCACAGCCCGATTCTCGTTGCGACCA
>CAZOXN010000257.1:0-4782 GCA_964583655.1 uncultured Desulfarculaceae bacterium
ACCAAGAGGATGTACAGGCCGAGCTCCATCGCCTCCTGGCTCAGGTCCTGGGTGAAGGCCAAGACGAACTCCAAGAGATGGGGCTGGGCCTTGCCCAGGTTCGTCATCTCCTTCTGGGCCCGGCTCGGCGAGAGTTGTGCCACTTCACGCCAGGTCTCTTCGACAACCGCTTCCGGTATCACGTCCATCTCGACACCCAGGACCTTTCCTCTTCTGAAAAAGACGCGACGATCACCTTAGGATGTTCGTGGCCATTCCCCAGAGGCCTCCATGGGCGGTCCATCCCCCGAGGCCATAGTACACTCCCACGGGCCCCTGTGCAACCTACGGGGTCGACAAAGGCGTGGCGAGGGGGCACACGGGACCCCCAAGGCCCATCCCAGCTTTCTTCTGCGGGTCGAACAGGCTATACTTGGGTCTCAGCGCCGCCCAGGTTGCTCGAGTCCGACACCGGGCGGGAGGCCCGGCGCAAGGCCCCGGGCGGTGTGGGGCATCTGGAGGGGTGCAAGGAGGAGGGCCATGAACAAGCTCAAGCTCGGGGTCCCGAAGGGGAGCCTTCAGGACGCCACCATAGAGATCTTCGGGAGGGCCGGGTGGCACATCCGGCTCATGGATCGGAGCTATTTCCCCACCATCGATGATGAAGAGATCTCTTGCTACCTCATCAGGGCCCAGGAGATATCGAGATACGTGGAGAGCGGGGTGCTGGATCTGGGACTGACGGGCAAGGATTGGATACTGGAGAACGAATCTGACGTGGTGCTGGTGGAGGAGTTGGTATACTCCAAGGTGAGCCGTAGGCCCGCGCGATGGGTCCTGGCCGTCCCCGAGGACTCCCCCATCCGGGTCTTACAGGACATGGAAGGAAAACGAGTGGCCACCGAGCTGGTGAATTTCACCCGCCGGCTGTTCTCGGATCTGGGCATCAGAGTGGATGTGGAGTTCAGTTGGGGGGCGACGGAGGCCAAGGTCCTCGAGGGGCTGGCGGACGCGGTGGTAGAGGTGACCGAGACAGGCAGCACGCTTCGGGCCAACGGGCTGAGGGTGGTGGAGGAGCTGATGACCAGTGTTCCCCAGCTCATTGCCAACAAGGAGGCATGGGAGGAGCCTTGGAAGCGGCGCAAGATAGAGCAGATCCGCCTGCTCCTCAACGGGGCCATGGCGGCCTACAAGAAGGTCGGCCTCAAGATGAACGTGGCCCAGGAGGACATCCCGCGGGTGGTGCAGGTGCTGCCCAGCCTCAAAGCCCCCACCATATCGCAGCTCTATGGCCAGGACTGGTTCGCCATAGAGACCATCGTGGATGAGGAGTTGGTCCGAGAGCTCGTGCCGAAGTTGCAGGAGGCAGGGGCACAGGGGATCATCGAGTATTCGCTGAACAAGGTCATTTGAGCCTCTGGCCGAAGAGGGACGCGAGAAGCCCCGTTGGAGTGGTCATGGCCCGGGCCGAGGGGATGGGCGTTGTCCACTGATCCTGTCGACCCTGTTGTTGGAGAGATGGAGGAGGCAGAGCGACTGAGGATAAACCTGCTGCAGGCCCGCTATTTCGACGGGGCAGTGGATATCTTCGATCAGGAACAGCCGCCCCACATCACGGAGCGCCTGGATCGGATCGTGGAGGAGGGCGGGATAAAGGCGGGGGAGACGGTCCTGGATGTGGGGGCAGGGGTGGGGGTCCTGGTCCCCCTGATACGGAGACGGAGGCCCGGACGGATCCTCGCTTGCGAGCTGTCAGAGGAGATGCTGGCACGGCTCAAGCGCCATCATCCGGAAGTGGAAGTCTTCCTCGGGGACGTCTCCGATCTGCCGTTGCCCGACGCGTCGGTGGGTTGCGTGTTCATGAACGCCGTCTTTCCCAACATCGCCGACAAGCCGGCTGCGTTCAGGAACTGCGCCCGGATGTTGCATATGAGCGGGAGGCTCGTGATCAGCCATCCGGAGGGGCGTTCGTTTGTAGAGCGCATCCGTGAGGTCGTGCCGTTCCCACTGGAGCCGCTCCCCACCTTCCCGCAGCTTCGGCGGATGCTGAGGCCTTTTCCGTTCAAGCTGCATCGTTACCTGGATCTGGAAGGGCTGTACGTGGCAGTGCTCGTCAGGGAGGAGATGAGCGGCTGAGTCTCGGTCGTCCATGTCCCACTTTCTGGGAAGTCACTGGATGGGGCACGAAGATGGCCTGGATCAGAATCCTCTGGTACGCCACCCTCATCTTGCAAGCCCTGGCGTCAGGGGGTGTCGCACGTGCGGCCTGGTCCCCTCCCAAGGCCTTGGTCGTGGATTACGAGATGAATCCACCAGTGGTCATCTCCCGCCTCCTGGATGATCTGAAGCTCGCCGGATTCCAGCCCGCGTACCGTCCCTTCTATCCACACATCACCCGCAAGGACTTGAAGGAGTCGGCCCTCCTGGTGGTCTTGTCTGGGGACGGCCCTGGGTATCCTGGCCCTGGGATGAGCGTGCATGCCCTGAGACCTTTGGAGGATTTCGTGAGAAGCGGTGGGGCATTGGTGCTAGGGCCCTTGAGCGGTGGGGCCGCTGACGAGGGAGGCGATCAAGAGAGGTACCTCTTCAACCTGCTGTTGCATCGGCTAGGCATAGGGATCCGGATCCAGGACGATAGGGCGACAGGGGAAGGGGAGTCCTTTCGTGGCCCTCTGTACGAGCTTCCCCTCGCCACAGCCGCTCCGTGGCTCCCTTGGGTCACCCATCCCGGGAAGAGGGTGGTCACCGATCGGTCCCCTTCTCTGAAGATCCTGGGGGGAGGAGCCGAGGTCTTGCTGAGGGCGAACCCTGGCTCCTCCCAGGGGGCAGGCCCGAGTTGGAGTGCGGGCATCCCGCTGGTGGCCGTGGGAAGGGCGGGAGGGGGTGTCGTGGCGGTGGCGGGCCGTTACCTCCTCACCTGGGGCGGGGGAAACGCCAAAGAGCCGACCGCTCCGCTTTTGCCTTTGGCTGAGGAGGAGAACGCCCTGAGGGATTTCCTGCGAGGCCTGTTTGCGGCCATGCGCGATGGCCAAGGATTGAGGGGTGAACCATCTTTGGGGGGAGAGGCGATGCCGGCTCCGGTCGAGCCGCCGGGTCTACGCATGCATGGTGATCCATTGCCGGAGAAGCCTCCCGATGGTGTAGAGGAGGTCTGCGTTTGGCGTCCAGGGTCTGATCCTGCCTCAGCCATCCTCGATCCGCGCTACGAGTGGATCCGTGGTCAGGGGGTTCGGGCCGGGTGGTCGTACATCGATGGGGATCCATATGAGGTGGCTCGCCTCATCCGGGAGATGGACCGAAACGGGCTGAACCTCCTTTGGGGGGTGGCTCACCCGCAGTTGCTCCTGAGCCCCAAGGGGACCGAGGATGCGAGGGCCAATCTCGTTTCCCGGTGGGAGGAGGTGGCCGCACGGCTCGCGGGGTCCCGAGTTCGCTGGTTCGTAGGAATGGAATACCCGGGGAGGTACTCCACCGAGAAAGAGATGACCAGGGCTATAGGGGCCGAGGGCAGGGCTTGGCCTATCCCCTCGCCGTGGGACATGGAGGCCTGGCGGAAGCAGGTGGTGAAGCCGGCCCTTCTATTGGCACAATGGTCAACCTCTCATCCGGAGGTGGCTGGGATCATCCTGGACCTGGAGATGTATGGTCGAAGACCGCTCTTCTTCAGCCAGGGCGTGGACTATGGCGACGGCCCGTTTCTCTCGTTTCTCAAGGGGGTGGAGGAGAAGGTGACGGAACAGGGGAGGAGACTCCCCCCTGGGGAGAGGTTTTCCTGGCTCAGGGAAGGTGGGCTCCTGAGGGACTACCTCCTCTTCATGGAAAGGCGTTCCGAGGAGATGGGGCGTGAATTGAGAGATGCGATTCGCGCCATCCACCCGCATCTCATCCTAGGCTGTTACAGCGCGGGGATCCTCCATCGTTGGTTTTACCGTGGGCTTTGGCGTGGGATGAGCGAACCAAAGAGGCCCATCCTCTTATTCACCTTTCAGAGGGACGCGGACACGGATCTGGCACAGCTTAGGGCCGAGGGGGTCCACGCCCTTCACGTGCGCGGCCTCTTGATGGGGATGATGAACCGTGAGGATTACGTGGAGCTCTTCAGGGATTCCCTGGCGCGTCACGCTGGGTACTGGCTCAACCGGGTCACCTCTTTGGTGGCCAAGACAGGGTTCTACCCCATTGAGTCCCCACGGGGAATGAGGGCAGAGGAGGCATGGGAGGCAATCCGCCAAGCCAACCAGGAAACCCTGGTTTCGCCGAAGTGGCGCTGAGCCGACAGGGAGATAAGGTCCGTCTCGATCCAGGGAGAAGCGGGCATGGAGAGGGGCCTGCTTGCATCCCGAGCGCAAGGAATCCCCTCTGCGGTCTAGGCGCCACCATGATGTCGTGCCTCTAGGGTAGGAAATGCCGGGATGGAAGGAGTGGCGAGCATGAACGAGGAGTCGGTGCGGACAGGCATGGTCGAGCTTCTCAGGGGACTCTCCGAGGCCTTCGGGGTCTCTGGCTTTGAGGGGGAGGTGCGGGGGAGGATTCGGAGTCTTGTGGAGCCATTGGCGGACAGGGTGGAGGAGGACCCCTTGGGCAACCTTCACGCAGTCGTCGAGGGTGGGGGATCTTTCACGGTGATGCTGGATGCCCACATGGACGAGGTGGGGTTCGTGATAAAGGGGATAGAGGAGAACGGTTTCTTGCGCCTGGCCCCCTTGGGGGGTTGGGATGCGAGGGTCCTCCCGGGCCAGGCCATCTTGGTGTGGGGCTGGGGCGGGGAGAGACACTGGGGGGTGGTCGGCTCTGTGCCCCCCC
>CAZOXN010000258.1:0-4767 GCA_964583655.1 uncultured Desulfarculaceae bacterium
AGCCGAGTTCCTCCGTGGTGATGAAGTCCAGACATCGGGGATCACAACTCCAACGAAGCTTTTCCACCGGGACTTTGGGGATCTCACCGACAGGACGATTGCCCATGGGACTCCTCCATCTGCCTAGTTGTTCCTGACTCTCCGAGACCTTTCCAACCTGCCGTCGAGAATTGAGTCCAACATTTCCTAGCAGGAAAACCAAGTCGTGTCAAACCCTTTGAGGGCAGATTGACAGCCCAAGGCTTCCATGTTACGGTGCCTTTCGCTCGATGGATTGGCGCGTCAGCAGGCGGGGGATTCGAGGTTTGTCACGGAACCGAGGAGTGCCCCGCAGTCTTTCGTCCGGATCAGACCGCGATTCATCCAGGAAAGAGGGTGTCCAAGGCCCAGCACGAGGCGATACCAACTCAACCGGAAGGAGGGGGGTGTTACCATGGCCAACTTGCTGGTGGATGAAAGGGACGTTGCCTTTGTGCTCTTCGAACAGCTTGATGTGGGGGAACTTTGCACCCGCGTCCCTTACACGGAGCTATCTCAGGATATCTTCGAGATGGCCTTGAAGGAGGCGCAGAAACTGGCCGTGAACGAGATCATGCCGACCAATGCCTTGAGCGACCGGGAGGGTTGCGTCAAGGATGGAAACCAGGTGAGGGTGCCTAAGGCTTTCCACAAGATCTGGAGGCTGTACATCGACGGCGGTTGGATGACCATAAGCGAGCCGCAGGAGGTGGGTGGCCAGGGGATGCCTTCGGCAGTGGCCGCTGCGTGCAGCGAGTTCTGCGTGGCCGCCAACACGTCGTTCGTGGCCCTTCCCGGCCTTACCCGCGGGGCGGCCCGTCTCATCAACGCCTTCGGGACCGAGGCCCAAAAGCAGAAGTACATGTACAAGATGTTCGCCGGGGAGTGGGCAGGTACCATGTGCCTCACCGAGCCCCAGGCTGGCAGCGATGTCGGCGCGATAAAGACCACAGCCAGGCGAAATCCCGATGGGACCTTCAGCATCACCGGGACCAAGATGTTCATCACCAACGGCGATCATGACCTCACCGAGAACATCATCCACCCGGTCCTGGCGCGCATAGAGGGGGCCCCGGCCGGGACCAAGGGGATCTCCCTTTTCCTGGTGCCCAAGTACAGGGTCAACGATGACGGGAGCCTGGGGGTCTTCAATGACGTGGTCGTGGCGGGCCTCGAGCACAAGATGGGCTTCCATGGATCTCCCACCTGTGTCCTGAACTTCGGGGAAGAAGGAGGGTGCATAGGCGAGCTTCTGGGCGAGGAAAACCAGGGCATGAGGATCATGTTCCAGTTGATGAACGAGGCGCGCATCGGGGTAGGTCTCCAGGGATTGGCGGTGGCCTCGACGGCCTATCTCCACGCCCTCCAGTATGCCAAGGAGCGACTTCAGGGATCGGACATAAAGGAGTTCAGGAATCCCGAGGCCCCCAGGGTCCCCATCATCCGACATCCTGATGTGAGGAGGATGCTCCTTTACATGAAGAGCCTCGTGGAGGGCATCCGGAGCATGATCTACTTCTGTGCTTACTGCGAGGACAGGGTGAGGTCCGCCGCAGACGACGCCGAGCGTCAGAGGTACCAGGGTTTCGTGGAGATCCTCACCCCTGTGGTCAAGGCCTACAGCACGGACATGAGCTTCCGCATCGCCGAGACCGCCATACAGGTCTATGGCGGTTATGGTTACATCAAGGAATACCCCGTAGAACAGTTCCTGAGGGATACCAAGATCTCTTCCATCTACGAGGGGACCAATGGCATCCAGGCCCTGGACCTCGTGGCCCGCAAACTGGGGATGGGCAAGGGGATGGTATTGATGAGTCTCCTAGGGGAAGTGAGTCAGTTCATCGAGGCCGCCAAAGGGAGCGAAGGGCTGAAACCGGCCGTGGAAAAGCTCGAGGCCTCCAAGAACGCGGTGGCGGAGGTGGCCATGTTCTTTGCGACCAAGGCCCGCGAGGACTTCATCCTACCTGTCCTCTACGCTTGCCCGTTTCTGGATCTCTTCGGGGACATGATAGTTGGCTGGCAACTGTTGTGGCAGGCCAAGATCGCCCAGGAGAAACTCGAGGCAATCTACGAGCAGAAAAACGCAAGCAGCCCACAGGAAAGGGAGGCCGTTGTGACGGAAAGCCGCGATGCAGCTTACTATGCAGGCAAGATCGCTGCTGCCAAGTTCTTCGCCAACACCTTCTTGACCTTGAGCCCTGGAAAGGCCAAGGCCATCAAAGACGCGGATAGGTCCGCAGTGGATATCCCCGAGGTCTCTTTCGCCTCTGCCTGAGAAGGGGAGGGTAGCACCTCGAGTCTGGATCCTGGGCGGAGGGCGTGGAGCCACGGGATCGTCCTCGATCGCAAGGCGGATCAGGAGGAAATCGAGATGAAGGCTAGGGATGTGGTCCTGGTAGATGCGTGCCGCACTGCCTTCGGCAAGGCCGGAGACAAGGGGTTCTTCTGGTATACCCGGGCGGACGACATGGTGGTGAAAGTGATCAGGGAGTTGCTGAGGAGGCAGCCCAAGGTCAAGCCAGAGATGGTGGAGGACAACATATGGGGGGCGACCACCCAGGAGAAGGACCAGGGCCTCACATTGGGACGCACCTCGGCGTTGCTCGCCGGGCTCCCGGCGGATACGGCCGGTTGCTCAGTGGATCGCATGTGCGCAGGGGGCATGACCGCCGTGACCATGGCGGCCTCCGAGATAGCCCTGGGGGCGTGCGACATAGCCATAGCCGGAGGGGTCGAGCACATGGGCCGCCACCCCATGGGGGCTACCGCAGACCCCAATCCGCGATTCCTGGCCGAAAAGCTGGTCGATCCCTCCGCCTTGGTGATGGGGGCCACTGCGGAGAACCTCTTCGACAGGTTTTCGGAGATCACCAAGGAAGAGAGCGATGAGTACGCCTTCTGGAGCCAGAAGAAGGCGGCCAAGGCCATCGAGGAAGGGAAGATCGGCAGGATGATCGTCCCCATGACCGTTTACACCAAGGAGGGGTGGGTGGTGGCGGACCGAGATCAGCAGCCCCGCCCGGATACCACCATGGAGGGTCTGAGGGGGCTTCGGACCCCATTCAGGATCCAAGGCAAGGTGACCCCGGGGAACTCCTCCGGGCTCAACGACGGGGCCGCGGGCTGTCTCCTCATGAGCCTCAGGACGGCCCGCAAGCTGCGCGTGAAGCCCAGGATGCGGCTGGTCGCTTACGCCTACGCCGGGGTCCCACCCGAGCTCATGGGGATGGGTCCCATCCCCTCGACGAAGAAGGCCTTGGCCGCTGCGGGGCTCACCATGGACGACATAGGTCTCATAGAGCTCAACGAGGCCTTCGCGGTCCAGTGCGTGGCCTTCATGAACGAGTTCGGCCTCAGGAAGCCCGACGATCCCCGTCTCAACGTGTGGGGGGGTGCCATTGCCTTTGGCCACCCCCTGGCCTCTTCCGGGCCCAGGCTCATGGCCCATCTCATGCATCTGTTCGAGGAGAGGCCGGATGTTCGATACGGCATGACCGCCATGTGCGTGGGCCTGGGGCAGGGGGGGACGGTGATATGGGAGAACCTGCAGAGGTCCTGAACATGACATCGAACTGCCAATGGGAGGGGATGCAGGATGCAAGATGCAAGATGCAGGATACAAGATGCAGGATAAGAGATACAGGATGCAGGATGCAGGATCAGCCGTGGCTAGGGGGTCTTCCAGGTCACTGGGCCTTGCATCAGATGAGGAGGGGCGAGCGCCATGGCAGAGCTGATAACGAATTTCTTCGTCACCCACTATGACTCACCTCAGGGCAGGATCGCTATCTTGACCATGGACAATGGTGAGGACTACCGGAAACCCAATACCCTGGGGGAGAAGGCGCTGGAGAATCTGAACCGGGCCCTGGATCGGATAGAGAAAGACACAGAGGTCAGGGCCCTAGTCCTGACGGGCAAGCCCTATATCTTCTGCGTGGGGGCGGACCTCATGGACGCCGCCACCCTCCAGAGCCCCCAGGAGGGGATCGAGGCGGGCAGGAGGGGGCATGCGGCCTTCAAGCGCATCATGGATCTGCCCTACCCCACGGTGGCGGCGATAAACGGGGCATGTATGGGAGGCGGGCTGGAGATAGCGCTTTATTGCAAGTACCGCACCATCTCCTCCGGCGTCCCTGCTGTGGCCTATCCCGAATGCTTCATAGGATTGGTCCCGGCATGGGGCGGCACACAGCTCACCCCGAGGCTCGTTGGCATGGACAATGCCGTGGAACTCATCATAACCAACCCCCTCAATCAGAACAGGATGATCGACGGGCGGAGGGCCTTCCAGTTGGGCCTTGCGGACCGCATGTTCGAGCCCGTGGAGTTTCTGGACGAGACCTTGAAGTTCACCCAGGGGATCCTGGCGGGGACCGAGAGGGTGGAGCGCAAAGAGGTGGATCACTCCAAGGCGAGGGAGTCCTTGTCGAAGGCGCGCTCCTTTGTTTGGGAAAGGGTCAGGGATGCGGCCATTGCCCCTCCCTTGGCCGTGGAGCTCATGGAGGGAAGCCTAGAGTGGGACCTGGATCGGGGTTTCGAGGAGGAGAACCAGGCCCTGGGACGGCTGGTGGTCTCCAGGCACTTCAAGGCCTCGGTCTACAGCTTCGACCTCGTGCAGCGAAGGGTGAAGCAGCAGGTGGGGCGGCCCGGGGCCGCCCCGGTCCCACTCTTAAAGCTCGGGCTCATAGGGGCCGGCCTCATGGCCTCGCAGCTCGCGGGCTTGTTCCTGCAGCGCCTGGGTGT
>CAZOXN010000259.1:0-4760 GCA_964583655.1 uncultured Desulfarculaceae bacterium
CTCCAGGAGCCGAAGTTCCAGGTCCAAGACCCTGCTCAGGGAGAAGTACTCCACCACGAACTCCCTCGCCCTGGTCCCGATGCGCGTTCTCAGGGCCTTGTCCTCGAGGAGCCCCTGGACGGCATGGCGGATCTCCCTTGGCGAGGTCCCGCAGAGAATCCCGTTCTCCCCCTGTTGGATGAGCTCCCGCGTGCCGGGAACGTCCGTCCCTATGCAGGCCCTGCCGCAGGCCATGGCCTCCAGGAGCGCCTTGGGGTGCCCTTCGTAGTGGGAGGGCAGGATGAAGATGGCCGCTTGGTTGAGGATCTCGGGGAGCCTTGGGTGGGGGACATTGCCCAGGAGGCGGGCGGAGATCCCCCTCTTGCGAGCCTCCTCGGTCAGCGCCCCCTGAAGCCTTCCCGACCCCACCAGCACGAGCTCCACCTTCAGGCCTTCCACGGCCTCCAGGAGGGAGACGAGGTTCTTCTGCTCCTCCAGCCGCCCCACGAAACAGATCCTGCCCGGCACCTCCGCGTCGGGTTTTGCCGGCTGGAAGAGCTCCGTGTCCACGTAGTTGGGGATGACGTGGACGCGTCCGGGCGGGACCGAATAGCGCCGGACCACCTCCTCCTTCATGGCCTGGGTCGTCACCACCGCCCGATCCGCCGACGAGAAAACTTTTCCCTCCAGGGCCCTGGCCCGGGCCGCCTCCGGGGAGTCGGGCCCGAAACGCCGCTCGGTGAAATCCGAGTGCAGGTACCCGCAGCGGGCGATGAATTTCCTCCCGTGGCGCCTGGCCATCTCCAGGGGTATCTCCGCCCCGTGGATCTGGTTGCTCTTGAACACCGCGGCTCTGCCGAAGAACATGGCCACGAGCTGCGAGACCACCCTGGCATGGAGAGACACTGGCAAACGAAGGGGGTTGGATATGACACCGATCCCGTGGTTTGGGCCTAGGTAGCCCAGATCGCTGAGACCCCCGTAAGTGACGAACAGGGTGCCACGAATATGCCTTTTCAGGGCCTTGTACAGGGCGAGCTCCCTCTCGAGTATCCCTATCTCCTCCCATTGCCTGAGCGAGATCCCGTGGGTGAAGAATAGGATTATGCGAAGCCGCTTCAACGCCTTCACGGTCCCTATCCGGCTCCCCACTGTGGCCTCGCTGCCGTCCTTGGCTGCCGAGGGGCCTGCACCCATCCACCTCTCCCCTTGGCGAACTCCAGGATCCTCTGTACGCGTCCGTCCCATCCGTAGCCCTGAGCGTCCTTCAACGCCTGCCTCGCCAAGGCCTCGGAGAGATCGGGACGACCCTTGAGGTGGAGGATCGAACGCGCCAGGGCCTCTCCGTCATCCGCCTGGCACAGCCAGGCGTTTCCTCCGTGGGAGAGGACCGTCCTCAGGGAGGGGATGTCCGATGCCACGATAGGCCTACCGGAGGCCATGTATTCGAAAAGCTTGAGGGGAGACATCCACTCTGCGGTCTGGCATTTAGAGCTGTAAGGCATGAGCAAGATATCGGCGGCCCAAAGGTAATTGGGCACCAGGCGGTTGGGGACGAAACCTGCCAGTGAGACGTTTTCCAGGGCCATTCCCCTGACGGTGGATCTCCACCTCGTGATGTCCTTTTCGTGACCCCCGACCAATACGAAGGCCACCTCCGGCAGGAGGCTCGCCGCCCGCATGATATCGACTATCCCCCGATCCTCGTACAGGTGCCCCACATAGACTGCCACAAAGCGACCCGCGGGCAATCCCAGTTGTGAGCGTGCCGCATCTCGGGCCAAGGGCGCTCTGAAGGAATCCAGGTCAACTCCGTCAGGGACCACCAGGATCTTCTCCGCGGGCATACCGAAGTCCCGGTAACGGCAGGCCAGGGCATCTGAGATGGTGACCAAGGCCAAGAGGGCCGGATGGCAAAGCTGGCGGTAGAGGATCTCCTTGTCCCGTGTCTTTTCCGGTGGGCTGTGGGTCTCCACTATGGTCGGTATCCCCAGCCGGAGGGTGTACAAGGGCAAAAGATACGTCCGCGTGTACACGAGATCCGCCCTTCGCCTCCTGCACCTCCTCGCGGCGAGGCGGTAATAGAGCCTCCTGGCCTGGTCGAATCGGCTCTGCTCTAGGCGCTGGAATGGATACGCGACGATGCGGAATGTGTGGGAGAGTCCGTAAAGTCCCGCGATCTCCGCCGGGCGGATCTTCTGCCATCTCCCGAGGCTGACGTTGGTTACGAGCTCGAAGTCGTCGCACGCCTTGCACCAAGCCTGGGCGTTCTTCATGACCTGCAGGGCATGGGCGTA
Organism: uncultured Desulfarculaceae bacterium; assembly: GCA_964583655.1. Taxonomy (GTDB): domain Bacteria; phylum Desulfobacterota; class Desulfocorpusculales; order Desulfocorpusculum; family Desulfocorpusculum; genus CAZOXN01. The sequence goes on from CAZOXN010000259.1 coordinate 2,277, forward strand.
GCGGTTAGGGAGGTCCACATTGGCCACATAGATCACCCGCATACGGATTGCTTCCTGGCCTTCAAGATCCACTCGACCATGGCCAGATCGAAAGGAGAGTCCACGTCCACTGACTCCTCGGGGGTCATGAAAAGGGGGAGCGTCCTTTCCCCGTAGAGGCGTCCCCTACGCATCACCGTCTCGTAGGTGCAAGCCAGGACCGCCGGCCCGTTTCGGGCGTAAAGTGTCGGCTTGTCCTGCCTCCTCAAGAACTCCGGCCCTTCGGCGAGGAAGGGGACCAAACACCCTCCCTCCAGACGCATCAGTGAGACCGGGTTGAACTGGTGAGGAACCGGCACGACGCTCACCACGGTGTCCGCCCCTTCTGAGACCAGGAGCTCCACCGCCTGGTCTATGTGCCCTCGGCCACGAAGCGGCGAGGTGGGCTGGAGGTAGACGATGATCTGCGAAACCCAACCCTCGGCCTCCTCCAGAGCGGACACGGCATGCCGGATCACGGGGAGGGCCGGCGTGTCGTCCCGCGCCAGTTCCGCAGGGCGCATGAACGGGACCTCCGCCCCGAGGGATCGGGCGACCCTGGCTATCTCATCGTCGTCGGTGGAGACCACGACGCGGGACAGGCTTCGGCTCGCCAGCGCCTCCTCCACCGTGTAGGCGAGAAGCGGCTTTCCGCAAACGGGGACGAGATTCTTCCTCGGCAGGCCTTTGGAGCCGCCTCGTGCGGGGACGAGGCCCAGGACGTTGGTGGGCCTCTGGGATGGCGTGGGATTCACGGATTCAGCCGCCTCTCATCGATCTCTGTTCACGTGGCTAGTCGCAAGCGCCAAGAGCCCCTGAACGCTCAAAGGCCTTGTCTGCCTCCCGCACGATGATCGAGACCAGACGCTCGGAGGCATGGCCGTCCAATGGCTCGAGCTGTTCCTGGCGCAAGCGTTTTCTTCCTTCTCTGTCTGTGTCCGGGTCGTTCAAATAGGTGACTATGGCACTGTCCAGCTCGTCGTAGCCTTCCACCAGGCGGGTTCCACCGGTTCGGACCACAGCAGCGAAATGCTCCATCTCGTACCAACGCCTCACGCTCTCGAAGTGATCCATGCGGAGGTCGCCATCGAAGGCGAGGTTCACCACGCAAGTGTCCAGGGCCACCGCATCCAGGCAGATGCTCCCGCTGGAAGCCACCAGGATGTCGGCATGCCGCAAGAGGTTCGTCAGGTGCTGAAGCCGGCCCATCTCCGCGCCCTGTACCAGCACGTGCGGCGGATCTTGGAGACCTGCGAATCGCTCCATCCAATCCTTGTCCCGGGGGTGAGGTCGAATCACGAGGGAACACGGCCTCCCATAGCGGTTCTTCACCACCCCCGCGGCCAGATGACGCGCGATGCCGGGCTCGTGCGGCCCCAAACGCGGGGTATTCGCCCCGAAGAGCAGCAAACGCCAATCGGCCGGGATTCCCAGGGAACGGAGGAAGACCTCGCGCGGAAGGATGACTTCCTGCCGCATGTAGTAGTCCATCTGAGGCCATCCGGTCACCTCGATCATCTCTCCCGGGACCCCATGGTAGGTCATCAGCTCGCGCCGCATGATCTGGCTCTGGACCACTAAGCGGTCCAGCCCCGGGCATATGGGCCCTTTGGTGGTGAGCTGGTCCCAACTGCCGACGATCCCCAAGATGGGGATCTTGCGGCGCCGAGCAGCGGCAACGTACGGCCTTATCCCCTCGTTCTGCACATGCCCCAAGACGATTATATCCGGGCAGAATTCGTCGAAGAACGCTTCCACAGGTGGGGCGCTGTACCATTGCGAATAGTAGAGGCCATAGAGCACGCCATACACCGTCGGACTCCCGGCCCATGGTCTTCCCAATCGTTCGTCCACGTAATTGCCTGCCATGGCCTCGCGGAGCCGCCGCTCAGCGGGAAGCCTGCTCTTCTGCCTGTGGCCCACGAAGCCCTTGAGGTGGTTAAACCGGAAGACGAGGTTTCCGAACTCCGCCTTGCCCCTGAGTATCCCCCTTGCCACCGCCATGTGGGCGAGACGACGCATCCTCACGGCAAGCTCCGAAGTGTCTCGGCTCGAGGTGGGATGTCTCAGGTCAGCCCACTGCAGATACCCTGCACCCTGGTTGGAGATCCTGCCTTTGTCCTCCTGTGAATTGGTGAGGATCACGGCCACGAGATCCCTTCTTTCTGCGAGAAGCTCCAGGACTGGGGTCTCCACAAGGTTGCGCACAGCCATGGCGTTGGGCAGGACCAGTGCTACCTTGGGCAGCCCCTTGGACTGCAGGGACAAAGTTCGTTGCTTCAATACGAGATCCTCTTTTGAACGCTCAGCTCGCACTGGGACAAGATATGCGCGATCCTCTGGCCAGCATGACCGTCTCCATAGATGGGCTCCGAAGGATAGCGCCCGTGCTCGAGCTGACGCTCGATTGCCCTGACGATCTGTTCCCTGTCATGACCAACATCCACTACGTTCGAGCCGCGTTCT
>CAZOXN010000260.1:0-4758 GCA_964583655.1 uncultured Desulfarculaceae bacterium
GCCTTGCTGTCAGCATCGTCCAGGCCGTCACCCAGATACAGGACATGACCCTGACCTTCATCCCGAAGATCCTCGCGGTGATCCTCGCCCTGGCCCTGTTCTCACCGTGGATGCTGGGTCTGCTCACGGACTTCACGGTGCAGTTGTTACAGGACATCCCGGCCTGGGTGAGGTGAGGAGCAGGAGGCACGAGGGTGGATGCATTGGCGCTCATGTGGGGTCGGATCCCTTATTTCAGCCTGGTCCTGATCCGCACCGGGGCCCTCTTCTTCTCCCTTCCCATGTTCGGGGCCAGGGGGGTCCCTGTCATGGTCAAGGTGGGCATGGCCATGGCCTTCTCCTGGGCCTTGCTCCCCATCCTCCCCCTGCCAGACCGGGCCGCCCCGCAGGGGGTCCTGCAATGGGGTCTCGTGTCCATCAGGGAGGCCGCCATCGGCCTTGCCATAGGTTGGATGGTCCACCTTGTGCTCGCCGCGGTCCCCTTGGCCGGGCATGTCCTCGGGTATCAGATGGGTTTCGGGCTGGCGAACCTCATGGACCCGGTGGGGCAACAACAGCTCTCGGTGACCGCTCACTTGCTCAACCTCATGGCGCTGTGGCTCTTCTTCGTCCTGGATGGCCATCACCTCCTGGTGACGGTGCTGTTCGAGAGCTTTAGATGGAGCCCCCCAGGAGGTTTGGTCGATGGGGCCTGGATGCGGGCCTTGGGCACCGAGGCTGGGAGGACCCTCTTCTGGAACACCGCGGTGCTGGCAGGTCCCCTCTTGGCCATCTTGCTCTTGTTGCAGGCGGCCCTGGGGATCATGGCCAGGGTTGTCCCGCAGATGAACGTCTTCATCGTGGCCGTCCCGTTGCAGAGCGCCATAGGCCTGCTGGGTCTGGGGGCAGGGCTGGGGCTGATGGCGCCATGGATGGCCAAGGAGCTGGGTTGGCTCCGTCAACTCTACGGGCTGTTTGGGGGATGAGGCGTGTCTTTCAGGACTGACCAGGAGAAGACCGAGGCCCCGACCCCGCGGCGACGCGAGGACGCCCGCAAGGCTGGACAGGTGGCGAGAAGCAGGGAACTGCCATCCGCTGCTGTCCTCCTCGGTGGGGTCGGCTTCCTGTTGCTGATGGGGGGCTCCATGGTCAAGGGCATGGCCGAGATCTGGTCAGCCCTCATATGGAGGAGCGGGACCACCAACCTGGATGATGCATCGATCCTCCACCTTGCCGGTTGGATCCTCTGGAAGGCGGCCATGCTGGCGGGGCCCATGGTCCTACTCATGGCCCTCCTGGCTGCAGGTAGCCAGGTGGCACAGTTCGGGCTCCTATTCTCGGCCGAGTCTCTGGCCCCCAAACTGTCCCGCATCAGCCCTCTGTCCGGTCTCAGGAGACTCTTGTCCCTTCAGTCTCTGGTGGAACTCGCAAAGGGGCTCTTGAAGCTGGCCATAGTGGTTTATGTGGCTTGGAGGACCATGGCCGAGGAGTGGGATCTCCTCCTGGGCCTGGCGGGGGCGTCCCCTCGGGCCATGGGATCCACGCTGGGGGACGTGATCTTGCGCCTGGGGCTTAGGACAGGGCTCCTGTTGTTGGGGCTCGCCGTCCTCGACTACCTCTATCAATGGTGGGAGCATGAGCGCGACCTGAGGATGACCAGGGAGGAGGTCAAGGAGGAGTACAAGCAGAGGGAAGGAGACCCAAAGGTCAAGGGCCGGCTTCGCCAGAGGCAAAGGGAGATGGCCCGCAGCCGCATGATCGCGGCAGTCCCAAAGGCCGACGTCGTCATCAAGAACCCTGAGCACCTAGCCGTGGCCCTGAGATACGACCGAGAGCGCATGGCTGCCCCCACCGTTGTGGCCAAGGGGGCCGGGTTTCTGGCCCTTAGGATACTCGAGGTGGCAGCCAGCCACGGGGTGGCGGTCATAGAGGACAGGCCACTGGCTCGGGCCCTGTACAAGGCCGTGGGTCTCGGAGAACAGATCCCGGTGAACCTCTACAAGGCAGTGGCAGAGGTGTTGGCGCACGTCTACCGCGAGAGGCGCAGGGTTCATCACCCAAGGCAGGGGCCTCTCCCTAGGAAGGCCCAGGGATCGAGTGCCGCGGTCCAAGGCCATGGGGTCCAGGCTGAAGGGGAGAGGTAGAGGCGAGGATGGAGAAGACCGCTGGGATGGCATGGCCATTGGCCCTTCGCAACGGTGAGCTTGCCCTGGCCGTTGGGGTCATGGGGATCCTCTTGGTGATGATATTCCCGCTGCCACGTCCCCTCCTGGATGTCCTGCTGGCCCTCAACATCACCTTGTCCGTGCTGATCATGATAGTCTCCCTCTACATACTCCAGCCGCTCGACTTCTCCGTATTCCCGAGCATCCTCCTGGTGGCGACCCTGTTGAGGCTCTCCCTAAACGTGGCATCCACCAGGCTGATCCTGCTCCACGGCCACGAGGGGCCCCAGGCAGCGGGAAAGGTCATAGAGGCCTTTGGGCACTTCGTAGTCGGCGGCAACTACGTGGTGGGCGTAGTGGTCTTTCTGATCCTAGTGGTCATCAATTTCATCGTCATCACCAAGGGTTCCGGCCGCATCGCCGAGGTGGCTGCCAGATTCACCCTCGATGCCATGCCGGGAAAGCAGATGAGCATAGACGCGGACCTCAACGCCGGCCTCATAGACGACCGAACCGCCAGGGAGAGGAGGAGGCTCATCGAGAGGGAGGCAGACTTCTACGGGGCCATGGATGGGGCGAGCAAGTTCGTAAGAGGGGACGCCATAGCCGGGATAGTCATCACGTTCATCAACGTGCTCGGGGGGTTCCTGATCGGCGTCGGCCAGAAGGGGATGCCACTGATAGAAGGGGCCAAGACGTACACTGTCCTCACCATCGGCGACGGACTGGTCTCCCAGGTCCCGGCCCTGATCGTCTCCACAGCCGCAGGCCTTGTGGTGACGAGGGCGGCCTCGGACTCGCACCTGGGCGAGGACCTCATGAGACAGGTGGTAAAGAACTTCAGGGCCGTAGGGGTGGCCTCGGGCATCCTGTTCGGTCTGGCCATCATGCCCGGCCTGCCGACCATGCCTTTTCTGGTATTGGCCACGGTCTCCGGGGTCGCGGCATACCGAGTGAGGGCGTCGGAACAAAGGCGTGCAAAGGAGAGGGAACGTCTGTCTCCCCCATTGCCCCCGGGTGGGACCAGGGAGGAGGTGGAGGGCCTCCTCTCCCTGGACGTCCTGGAACTGGAGATTGGCTACGCCCTCATCCCACTGGTGGACGCCGAGCAGAATGGAACGCTTCTGGATCGCATCCGGATGATCCGTCGACAGGTGGCCCTGGAGATGGGGATAGTGATACCCCTCATGCACATCCGCGACAACCTTCACCTCAGGCCCAACGAGTACTCGATACAACTCAGGGGAGTCCCCATCGCCAAAGGGGAGCTCATGATGGGCCACTGCATGGCACTCGATGCAGGTCCGGTGCGCACGCCCATCAAGGGCATACCGACTCACGAGCCCACCTTCGGCCTACCGGCCCTCTGGATCGCCAAGGAGGACCGCGAACGGGCACAGGCCATGGGGTACACGGTAGTGGATCCAGAGACGGTGCTCACCACGCATCTATCCGAGGTGATCAGGTCCCACTTGCACGAGATCCTCAGCCGCCAGGACGTCCAGAGGCTCCTGGAGAACGTGGCCAAGGAACACCCCAAGGCCGTGGAGGAGTTGGTCCCGAAGCTGCTCACCATCTCCGAGGTCCACCGGGTCCTCCAACATCTCCTTCGTGAGCAGGTCTGTGTTAGGGACCTGGTCCGTATCCTCGAGATCCTCGGGGACTGGGCCTCTCATACCAAGAACCCTCTGGAGCTGGCCGAGCACGTGCGTCGTGGTCTGGGCAGGGCCATATGCCGCAGGCACCTGGACGAGAACCGGGTCCTGCCTGCCATCATACTGGAGCCAGGCCTGGAGCGAAGTCTGATGTCAGCGGTCCAGGCCAATGATGTGGAGCCCTACCTGGCACTGGATCCAGACGCAGCGAGGAAGCTCATCGTGGGGGTCCAGAAGGCCTTGGAGCCACACCTCCAGGGGCCGCATCCCCCTGTCCTGTTGTGCGATGCCACACTGCGCCCCCACCTCAAGCTGCTCCTGGAGCGCTATGTCCCTGCCCTTGCCGTGCTCTCCCACAACGAGGTGGAGCGCGACATTGTGGTGCAAACCTTGCAGATGGTGAGGTTGAGCCATGAAGGTCAAGACGTACAAGGCCATTGACATGCAGGAGGCCATGCGCCTGATCAAGCGCGATCTCGGGCCCCATGCGGTGATCCTTTCCACCAGGAAGGTGATGGAGGGGAAGAAGGCGTTCGGGCTCTTGGGCAGGCCGACGGTGGAGGTGACCGCTGCCAGCGAGGCCGCTGAGCCGAGACCTGCGGGAGAGCAGCCGGGGTCAGAGCCAGGGCACCCCGTGGCCCAGCACAATGGGACGGCGAGGTCACTGGAGGTGATCCAGGGGGAGATAAGGGATCTGCGCCAAGGGATCATGGGCCTGGCCCACGAGGTTCGAACGCCCCATGAAGGCCTCAAGAAGGGGATCGAGGATTCCATCGAAGAGCTCCGATGGTGGGTCTCCTTCGCGGCCCGCAGGTGGGGGGGTGAGGCGGGGCTCGGGGGCTCGGTGCCGCCGGCACCGGCGACGGGCGAGACGGTCACGATCAGGTCGGGCGAGCGGGAGTTGCCGTTCTCATCGGTATAGGACCCGTCGTCATTCATGTCGGCGTCGAGCTGCTCGC
>CAZOXN010000261.1:0-4751 GCA_964583655.1 uncultured Desulfarculaceae bacterium
GAGGCCCCCGAGGTGGAGGCCAAGGCCGTGGTATTTCATCTGGGGAGGGTGGATATGGAGGACCCGACGCCGCGGCTCAGGGGATTCTACGAGTCCGGCAAGGGGATGGATACAAAGGAGGCGTGCGCCTTCCTGGAGGAACAGGGGCGGATCCGGAAGGAGAAGAGGCAGAGGAACCTGGACGCCGTCCTTTTCAGCCTGGACAGGCTCAACAAAGAGGCGGAGAAGTACGCGGTCTTCTTGGGCGTCGAGAACCGGTATCACTTCCACGAGATCCCTGACCTCGACGAGATCGGATTGATACTGGATCTCTTCAGGGGCGGATCGCTGAGGTACTGGCACGATGTGGGCCATGCCTCGGTCCTGGAGAACCTGGGCGTGCTCGAGAAGAAGGAGTTGTTAAACAAGTACCAGCATGACATGATCGGAATGCACATCCACGACGCCAAGGGGCTCGAGGATCATCTGGCTCCCGGTCAGGGGGAGGTGGACTTTCGGGAGATCTCTTCCTTCCTCACAGAGGGACAGATCAAGGTCTTGGAGGTGCACCCCAAGGTGGATGAGGGGAGGTTGCGGGAGGGATTGTCGGTATTGGGGCGAGCCGGGATCTCGTGAGGGTTCGTTGAGGCCGCGGGCTTGGAAACATGGTCCAAATTGAGATCCTGACCCGCTGGGTCTCTTGTGATGTGCAGGCAGGTCTTGGAGGGACGAGGGGGCGGCTGTTGGAAAGGAGGGGTTGAGTGGGGCGCGAGATCAGAAAAGAGGAGTTGGCCAGCTGCGATGGGAGAGACGGGAGGCGTGTGTGGGTGGCAGTGGAGGGGAAGGTCTACGATGTCTCCCAGAGCAAGCTCTGGGCCACGGGCATGCACATGAAGCGCCATGCAGCTGGCCTTGACCTTAGCACAGAGCTGAACGCAGCGCCTCACGGCAAAGAGGTCTTCTCAAGAGAGGTGGTCAAAGAGGTTGGGACCTTGGTCAGGGTGGAGCAGGGTCCAACCCCTGACCGGTTGGAGCGGCTCTTCCTGCGGTATCCGATCCTCAGGCGCCATCCACATCCCATGATGGTCCACTTCCCCATGGCCTATTCCATAGCCGCGGTCCTCTTCATGGTCCTGGACCTGCTGTTCCCTCCAGTGGGACCGTTCGAGCAGATGGCCTTTGCCATGGTCATCATGGCGGCCCTGTTCACGCCTTTGGCCATCGGGACAGGGCTGCTCACCTGGTGGGTGAATTATGCCGGGCGAAGGATCCATCAGGTGAACCGGAAGCTGCAGTTCGCCATCCTCATGGCCCTGGCAGAGATCCTATGCCTCGCCCTGAGGATCGGGGGGCCGGTGCGCGGGGGCGCGATGGAGGTGATCTACTTCTGTCTGGTCTTCTTCATGGCCATCGATGCGGTGATCCTAGGGTACTACGGAGGTCAACTGACCTTTCCATACGAGCGGGAGCGCTGAATGCCTTTCCTGTGGCCGCAAACCCTTCGCCCCTTTCCGCGAAGACCTCCTCGTTGGCAGCCTCGTGCGGCCGAGGTCCCCCATCACGGGTGAGGGATGGACCCCGGACACGGGCGGACCTGTCCTCACCCCCCCTCCCTCGGGACCGTGTCAAGGTGCGGGATGAGCCACGAGAGGCCTATCTCGGCCAGCTTGCCGCGAGTGGGCCTGCCCGCCGAGTCCCACCCCATCCCTTCGTAGTAGATCTTGATGGCCTCCTGGAAGGCCTCGGGGTCTATCCTGGCCCCCTCCAGGGGGCCGCTGGGCAAAGGTTCGTGGAGCCTTCGAAAGAGGCGGTCCTCCTCCTGTCCGATCCCCTCCCGGAGGTTGAAGACCCTGGCCATGTGTATGGCCCTCTCTCCCACCCTGAGGAGTTCCCACAGGTCCGTCTCCCATCCGGTGATGGCCTGCACGGCCTCCACCAGGCGGGGGAAGGTCATGGCATAGACAGGGCCTGCCACGAAGTTGCACACCCCCAGGGAGTTGTAAAGGCTCCAGACCCGCTGAAGGGTTATGAAGGCCGCCACCTTCTCGGGTCCTGTGGAGAGCGGGTCGATGGGCTCCAGGATGCCCAAAGGAAAACAGCGCTCCAGCATGGGGCCAGGGGCCTGGAAGGGGGTCTCGTGGGGGGCCTCGATGTGGTCAGCCCCGGTGGGGGATAGGGCGTAACTGAGGCCCACACCGGTCTTTCCCCTGGGGTCGTGCATGGGGATCTCCAGGCCCTTGATGTGAAAGGCCAGTTCCTCGGCACCCCTTCCTATCTGCCTGGCCGCGTGCCTGAGTCCCTGGGAAAGGAGATCCCCCAGCCCCCTTCGGTTCCCGATCTCCTCAATGAGCCAGAGCATGGCAGCAGCGTCACCGAACCGGATCGGTTTTCCGCCAGTGTCCCTGTCTGTCAGGATCCCCTCCTCGTAGCACTCCATGGCAAAGGCTATGGCCGCTCCCACGGAGATGGTGTCCATCCCGAGCCGGTTGCACAGCTCGTGTCCCTTTGCTATCGCCCCAAGGTCGTCCACCATGCAGAGGGAGCCGAGGGAGGCGATGGTCTCGTATTCAGGCCCGCCATACCTCGGGTCCACGGGATAGGGCTCGTCCAAGGCCACGACCCTCTTGCAGCGCACGGCACACACGTAACAGCTCTCCTCCGTCTGGAGGATGGTCTCGCGCATGGCCGCCCCGCTTATCTTCCTGGCGCCATCGAACACCCCTTCACGGAAATTGCGCGTCGGGAGGATACCGGACTTGTTCAGGCCTGACACCAGGGCGGCTGTCCCGTACTGGCGCCACTGCACATTGGGGCCGTGGTTGCGGATGAGATGGTTGTGCCAGCGGGCGATCTCCTTTACCCGGTCAGGGGCCGCAAAGCTCAGGCTGTTCCTCGTGCCCCTGACCGCGATGGCCTTCAACCCCTTGGCACCGAGCACCGCCCCCATCCCGGTCCTTCCATTGGCATGTCGAAGCTCGTTGATGACATTGGCAAAGAGGACGAGCCGCTCCCCGGCTGGTCCGATGGATGCTATGCGAACCCTGGGATCTCCGAGCTCCTCGAGGATCTTGTCCCTCGTTGCGCCGTTGTCGAGCCCCCAGATGTGAGAGGCGTCGCGGATCTCAGCCGCGCCGTCGCGGATCCAGAGGTACACTGGCCTTTCCGAACGGCCCCTGATGATCAGCGCATCGTAACCCGCGAACTTTAGCTCTGGGCCCCAGAAGCCTCCAGCCTCCGACTCGCCGAAGGCCCCGGTCAAAGGGGATCTGGCCGCCACCGTGTAACGGCTGAAACCGGATATGGGAGCCCCGGAGACCACGTTGGAGGCCAAGACAAGGAGATTCCCCCCCGAAAGGGGGTCCACGCCCGGCCCCAGCTCCTTGAGGAGGTAGTAAGAGGCAAGGGCACCACCGCCCAGGTATGTACGGTACCATACTGTTGGAGGCTCCTCCACTTCGCACTGTCTTGTGCTCAAGTCTACGTGCAGTATCCTACCGTTGTAACCATGTGGCATGAACCGACCTCCTCAATAGGAGTGTCTGCCCGCGGTACCCAGCCCTGATCGTCGGAGCCGGGGCCAAGTTCTCGCCGGGCAGTTGCTTCGTCACTTGGGCTGCTTTGCACCCTCTATCCTGCTGCTGCAAGGGATCAAGCACCTACCTGTATGACCTTGAGGTTCTCCACGTCCATCCTTCCCAGGCCGCGCTCGTGCGCCTGGGATATGTGGCCGATCTCCCTCGGCTGGTACCTCTTGCCGTAGAACTCGAGGATGGAGACCGCGCATGCATCCGCTGCCACCATGTCCGTGGAGGCGAGGATCGTCTCCCCCTTCAGCACACGTCCCGGCCCCCCAGGACCGTTGGTGGCGAGGGTCCTGGTGGCGTCGATGAGGACCAAGTGAGGCCTGAGCACCGTGCAGAGATCCACTATGCAGGTGTCCAGCCCGTATATGTGCATGCCCCTGCGATGGTAGACGAGGCCCATCATCCCCTTGAGGGATGCGCTCACCTTTGTGCTGGAGTGGGACTTGGCCACAGGCACGGCGATCAGCACGTCGGCCTCGAGGGCGTCCTGGGAAAAGAGATTGTCGTTGAGCCTCCTCCCCTCCGGGATCTGCACCTGCGTGTAGTGACGGGCTTCGTTGATTGCCTTGACGGTCACATCGGCCAGACCCGTGCACGCCTCTCGTATCCCGGAGCGCTCCAAGCAGACCTCTGGTTCGTACAATGTGTGATCCAAGATCGAAACCTTCGCGGCCCCGGCCTCGAGGCACATGATCGCCAGTTCCCTGACGACCTTCGGATGGGTATTGGTCCCGGCATCTGGAGGCCTGGGGAAGCTCATGTTGGGCTTGATGACGACCCGGTCCCCACGCCTCACGAATCGCCCCATCCCCCCCAGGGCGGTCACTGCTGCCCTGGTGGCGAGGGCCTGGGTGCCTTTGGCAACTACCACGTCCGGTACTCCCGCAGCCAAGGCTGTCGACGGGATCGGCCACCTGCAGCCCGCGGCTGCGAGCCAAAGGGCACCCTTGGCGTGGCACTTCAAGAACTCCCTTCGATTCACCGGCAAAGCTCCCTCGTTGGTTTCGATTCCAGAGATTATAAAGCAGCAGGCCGCCGTGGTGAACAGTTTCGCACATCGATCCTCCTCCTGTTCGCTGTCTCCAAGGCAGCCCATTGCGGCTCATCCCGTAAGCGATCACGGGCTGGCGGCGTTTCTCGGAGCGGTTTGGCGGAGGCGCTTCGATTTTCCAGGATTCGGACGTGGGG
>CAZOXN010000262.1:0-4750 GCA_964583655.1 uncultured Desulfarculaceae bacterium
TCTTGCAGTCCTCCTTCATGTCGGCCAGCGGGTCTCGACCGTACTCCGTGGGGGAATATGCCACCGCCAGCCTGGCAGCAGCGGGCTTCTTGTGCTCTTTCTTCATGTATCTGAGGAGCAACCCCACCTGCTGGGCGTAGTCCGGCCCTGTGGAGAAGTAGTACGGGTACTTGGCTGGCCCGCCGGCCTTCCCGAACATCTCCACGGAATAAGAGAGGCTGATGGAGGGGATCTGCACCTCCTTGTTGATCTTCTCGCTCATGGCCTTGAGGGTGCCGGTGATAAGGTTGCCGCAAAAGAGGAGTAGTTCGTCCTTCTGCTCCATGGTCAGGAGGCGGTTGATGATGGCGATCTCGGTGGTGACGTCCCACCTGTTGTCCTCCACTAGGAAGGCTATCTTGTTTCCCTTGACCCCTCCCTTCTCATTGATGTATCTCTCACAGTCGTTGTAACCCCAGCCTATCCCCACGTAGGCCCCGCCTACTCCCCCGAGCGGGATGGGGGCGCCTATCTTGAGGACCTTGGACGTCTGGGCCCAGCCAGCGCCCTCGGCCACTACCAGGGATGCGACGAAGAGGACGAGGATGATTCTGGCGCACCTTTTCATGAGGACCTCCTTTCCGCGGTTATGTGGAAGACCAAGGGACCGGAGACACAGACCCCCAAACTCAAGAGAGACGGCCCGTTCAGCCCGATCCGAATCCTATGGCCATTGCGAATGCAGTGTCAAGGGATCTGAGACACCACCCATTGGACCGACAACGATCCCCTCTCGAGGGCGTCTGTCAGGTCCCATCCTCACGGATTATCTCGAAGCATCTTATGTCCTCTATGTTTCCCTCCATCTCCGAGGGCTCCTTGAACACCGCGCGGACCTTCACCCCGACGCGGATCTTCTCGGGGTCTGTCTCGTTGATGACATGGGAGAAGATGTTGTCCGAGCCATCGATCCTGATATAACCGTAGGTGTAAGGGATCGGCCTTTGGAGGCCGGTGGCAGGGTCGATGAATGGGTAATTGACGATGGAGAAGGCGGTCAAGGTCCCTGTGTTTGGAAGGGAAACGAGCTCGTGCAATTCCCGGAAACACGGCCCACAGATCCGGCGGGGCGGGACCCTGACCTTGCCGCAGGCGGGGCAGCGGATCCCGAGGAACCGCCGTCTCTCTCGGATCTCCTGGAAGAAGCGGCTACCGTAAAGGCCCACGGACCACTCGTAAGGCATCCGCAAGGCGCCGGAAGAGACTGTCAAGAGCTCATCGGTCATGGGTCACCCCTCCTTTTTCCCGGGCCTTCTACGGCTTCTGGGCTGAAAGAATGATCACGTCGGACCACCAGCACCCCCCGAATCCCGTGACCAAGGCTGTCTTGGCATTCGGGACCTGACGCCTATCTCCCTTGCCCATGATCTGGATGGCTGCCTCGGCCGTCCTCAGGAGGCCTGTGGCCCCTATGCAATTGGTGCTCATCACACCGCCCGAGGGATTCATGGGGATCTTTCCACTCATGTCCGTGTTCCCGTCCCAGACGAACTTGGGCCCTCCGCCCGGCTTGCAGAACCCGAGGACCTCGATCCACTTGAGGCCGGCGAATGAATAGGGCAAGTAGAGCTCAGCGACGTCGAAGTCGTCCGATGGATTCCTGATCCCCGCCTCTTTGTAAGCCTCCTTGGATGCCCTCTCCAGGGACAGGAGGCCAATGTCGTAGTCCACGTCTCCGAACCAGGTGTAGGTATGACGCACAGAACACGCCCTGATCCAGGCGGGTTTGGGGCAGATCTTCTCTGCCACGCCCTCTGCGGCGAAGACCACCGCGCATGCCCCATCCGTCCTCGGGCAGACATCCAGGAGCTTGATGGGATAGGAGATCATGGGGGATTCCATGACATCTCTAATGGTGATGGGACTGGTCAGGTGCGCGTAAGGGTTGTTGGCGGCATGTCTCCTCTCCCTCACGGCCACCCGTGCCGCATCCTCCTGCGTTGCCCCGTACTGGGCCATGTAAGCGGAGGCCTCGGTGGCCAAGCTCGGCACGGCCCCGGAGTAAGAAAACCGGTCCCAGATGGGATCGCTGCACGTGATTATGGCGCCTGTGGTGTCGCTCTCGGAGTTCTTCTCCCACCCGATGGCCAGCACGCGGTCGAAGAGGCCAGAGGCCACATGGTAGTACCCGGCGATGGCCACCGTGGTGCCAGTGGTGCCTCCGGTGGTCACCTTCATGATGGGTTTCATGTAACCCCCGGAGCCCTCTATGCTCCAGGTGTCCACGTAGTTGATGGACTCGAAATGGTCCATGTTTCCTATGACCACGGCGTCTATGTCGCGGATGGTGAGCTCGCAGTCATTCAGGGCCCTCGTCACGGCCTCCCTGATCAGCTCTCGACCGTTCACGTCCCTTCTCTGACTGCGGTGGTGGGTCTGCCCAGTGCCGACTATGGCCACGCGTCTCGCCATGATGCCCCTTACCCCCTTCCAAGGATCCACACGCAGTGGCTCTGGCCGCACGGTCCGTTTATCCCGTGGGCCAAGGCGGTTCGGGCGCCGTCCACCTGTCGCGCCCCTGCCTCTTCGCGGAGCTGGAGAACGGCCTCGATGATCCGAGCCAGCCCTGCCACCATCACGGGATGGGCGGAGAGGACACCCCCCGATGGGTTGACCGGGATCTTGCCCCCCATGGCGGTGAGCCCTGTCTCCGTGATCCTCACCCCTTGCCCCGCACCGCAAAACCCCATCCCTTCCAGCCAGAGGGGCTCCATGTACGAGAAGGCGTCGTAGAGCTCCACCACCTGGACATCCTCCCTCGGGTCCGTTATGCCGGCCATGCTGTATGCCTTGCGGGCGGCCTCCTTGAGGGCCACGGGGTCGGCCAAGTCCCGATCGCCCAGGAAGTAGGCCTCGGCGCAGTGGGCGATGGCCTTGATCCAGACGGGTCTGCCCCTTGCCTTCTTGGCCATGGTCTCGTTGGCGATGATGAGGGCCGCTGCCCCGTCGCTCACCGGGCTGCAGTCGAGGAGTTTCAATGGGTCCGCTATCCTGCGCGAGGCCATGACGTCCGCCACGGTCAGGTCCATGGGGAGGTGCGCGTACGGGTTATTCCTGGCATTGCCGTGGTTCTTCACCGACACCGATGCGAACTGCTCCTCCGTGGCGCCAAAGCGGGCCATATACGCCTTTGCCTGCAGCGCCGCCGAGGCGATGGCGTCTATCCCCAAGGGGCGATGATAAATGGGGTCGAACATCCCATTGGTTATGAACCTTTGATCCCCCTCGCTACCTTTGAAGTGCGCCACTACCAGGGTGGTGCGAAATCCCGCAAGGACTCGCATGGCCCCGTAAAAGGCCCCGAAGGTCCCGTCTCCCTCCACCGTGGAGACGTTCTTGTCGTGGGCCCCGGCTGCCTCCTGGACAGCCATTGAGGAAATGGTGCGGCCGTCACAGAAGTCATTGGAGATCGTTATGACGTTGTCGATGTCATCCAAGGAGTAACCTGCGTCCTCCATGGCCCCCTTGGTGACGTCGTAGACCATGTCGTAGTAGGTCTGCCCCTTCTTTCTTCCTTCGTATGGGGTCTGGGCCACCCCGACCACGGCTATCCTATCCATCGGTCCTCCTCAGATGACCTGAAAGCCCTCAATATCCAGGATGTGTCCGGTGCGCTGTGCTCTGAAGAGGGCCTTTACACGGCACCCAACGGCGAGCTTCTCCCAACCATCGCGCACAAGGTGGAGGAACCCAACGTCGCTGCCGTCTAGGCGCACCAGGACATAGGCGAAGGGGACCTGGGCCGGGTGCACGGGGTGTCCCTGCCGGACGATGGTGAAGGCCTCCACGGTCCCTTCCGGGCCCACCTCCATGGAGTCTTGGATATCCGTAAAACACTTGGGGCAGTTCTTCCGAGGGGGCACGTAGACCTTACCGCATGCATCGCACCGATTGGCGAGGATCCTCCCTTCATCCCTCAGGGCCACGAGGAAGCGGCTCCCGGTCTCCCCAACAGACCACGTGTAAGGCATGGCGATCTGCCCCTTCACGGTGAGTGGCTCCACGTCCTTCAACCAGTCTTCCATTTCGTCACCCATCCTTCCAATTTCATCATGCGTTAACCTGATCAATCCTCTCTTCAGGGCGACAGACCCGGGGATCCTTCGCTCAAGCCAAGGCCGAATCGATCCTCGAAGTACCTTGTGGAAACTAGCGCCCTCAAGAAGTCCTAGCCTTCGGAGCCAGACACTCCATACCGATCGGCCCGACTCAGACCAGCCACCTCTTCCGGCGCCGGTAATGTTTGACCTGATAAAAGTCCAGCTTGTTCTTCCCCCCAAGATAGAATTCCTGTATGTCCGGATTTCCTCGAAGGAGCTCGGGGGTCCCGTCCATGACGATGCGGCCGTTGTCAATCAGGTATGCTTGAGAGACGACCTCAAGGGCCGCTATCACGTTCTGTTCGACCAAGAGGATGCTGACTTTCTGTTCCGCATTTATCCGTCTGATGTTCTCGAAGATCTCCGCCACCAGCATAGGGGCCAAGCCTAGGCTCGGTTCGTCCAACATCAAGAGCTTGGGATCGGTGACAAGCGCCCTGCCAATGGCCAGCATCTGTTGCTCTCCTCCAGAGAGATACCCGGCCTTGATGTGACGTCGTTCCTTCAGCTGGGGGAAATACCCGTAGACGCGTTCTATCTGCGCGGCCAGCTGCCTTCTGTCCCTTCCCGGGGGGGATGCGGCAATAAGGTTTTCCTCAGGGTCGAGGGGG
>CAZOXN010000263.1:0-4696 GCA_964583655.1 uncultured Desulfarculaceae bacterium
CTTGGAATGCTGCATCTTAGCCTTAAGTTCATCGTTGCCAATGTAGATGGCCAATGCGCCGCCAAGGATCAGGATGGCAGGGACTGCCCCGGCCAACAGCCACAAGAAGAATTTCCACCACACAACGAGCAAGACCGCTCCGATAACGGTCGCTACTATCCCTCCGACCAAAGGCATCATGCTCCTGTCCCTCCTTTCGCGTTCCCTGTTGCTGTCGAGTCGTTTCCTCGAATCCGGCTTCAAGACTGTTCCTGTTATTTTATCCATGGTTCGTCAAAATGCAAGGCCAAATTGACAGAGGCCGGGGAAGATGTGAGAATCTGCTGAAACGCTTCGGTCATTAACGACGTCTAAGGGGGAGGCCATGGAAGATCTCACGGCGATCTGGAGCCAATACAAGACCTTCGTATTGCTAGCCCTGGCAGCGATACCGGTCCTCGCACTGCTCAAGGTCATACTGAACAGGCCTTCGAGAGAAGAAATGGACCACGAAAGGAGGATGGAGGGGTTGAAGAAGCAACAGAAGGACCGCTACCGGGACCTCCGACCGCTCAAGTAGCCTCCCAGAAGGATCAGGGGGATGCTCGGAGGAGTTCCAATTTCTTCCGTTGGAGGTCCTGAATCACGCCGTCGAGGAGGTCCAGGGTCAACTCCCTTCGCGTCTTCTCCTCCTCCGATAGCCCTTCCCCGGTGGCCCACCGGCGACGGATCTCGCGCAGCTTCTCTATCTGCTGTTCGATAGCCCTGAACTTCTCCGCCGCCTCCCCTTCCCTCACGCCCATCCCTCCTCCTTTTCTTCCCATGGCTCAGGATCTATCAAGTTCTTCTACTGGTGTCAAGGAGGGCTAGCGACCGAGAGCAGCGTGCGCATGAGACACATAGCAGCGTGCTACCGACCTCAGAGTAGCTTGCTTCCACCGCTGTTTTGTGGTATACAGATAAACGAAGTCGATGGAGAAAAGAGAGGGCGTTATGTCCAGGCGCTGCGAGATCTGCAACAAGGGCATTCAGTACGGGCACAACGTAAGCCATTCCAATCGCAAGACCAAGAGGGTCTGGCGACCCAACATCCAGAAGGTCCGCGCCATCAGAGATGGGCGGGTGGTTCGAATGACAGTGTGTACGAGGTGCATCCGCTCCGGTTTGGTCCAGAAGCCCAGCTGAGCCAGCTTGGTCAACCCCGTTCACCACCCCAGAAACCCCTGCCTCTTTTCCATGCGGTTGTCCTGC
Organism: uncultured Desulfarculaceae bacterium; assembly: GCA_964583655.1. Taxonomy (GTDB): domain Bacteria; phylum Desulfobacterota; class Desulfocorpusculales; order Desulfocorpusculum; family Desulfocorpusculum; genus CAZOXN01. The sequence goes on from CAZOXN010000263.1 coordinate 1,231, forward strand.
CTATCGGTCTCCAGGATCTGCTCCTCAGGATCCACTTGGACGACCACGGTCTTGTCGCTCGGCGACCTCTTCACATTGAACTTGACCGTTAGCTGCTCCTGCGGCCTCAGGGAGGAGAGCACTACTTCCCTTGAACGACCGGAATCTGGCAACGATAACAAGACCTTTATATGTTCGGCAGTCAAGGTGCCTGAGTTTCTGACATCCACTGAGACCCTCCCCTCGTGAAACCTTATGTCGGCAACCCCCAGGTTGCTTTTCATGACCTGATGGCTTTCCATGGGATAATACTGAATCTGGGCGCTCTGGACCCTTGCCAGCCTGATTAGCCCTCCGTTGTTCGTCTCTCTATTCTGCCCCAAGAGGAGGAGCGGTTGCCCCGGCAACATGCCGCAGGCTTGGGCGACCTCCTCGTCCACATAGATCCCGTGAATCGTCCAACGTGATCGTGACTCGTCGAGGAAGGACCTCACGTAGGCATCCCTGCCTTGAGGCACCGTCAGGTCGATCCCTGACTTGGGTACTCGGTAGGTTATGCTGTACTCCACATGGAGTGCCACTGCCTCTATGTGGAGGGCACAGATCCTGATGCTCTCCTGTCGCATCTGGTCGATGATGGCCGAGTGTAGGTCCTGGGTACGATCGAGATTGTGCTTGAGCGCACTCCTGGGGTCGCACACCGCCACTTGGATCCAGGGAAAATTCCCGTCACTCATCGTACGGATCTGATAAGGATACTCTGGGTTGGCCCAGAGGAACGATGTCTTGCCGACTGTTCCGCGCACTATGACCTCCCCCATCCTCTCGGGCCAGTTCGTAGTCCCAGCTCCTATGACCTGATGATTCTCCGGATATACGTAAAGATAGCGCCCGAGCTCCCCTTGTGTGATGAATTGCCACAAGTCCCCCTTGAGAAGATCTGATACGGTATTGAAAAGGAGAAGACGATTGCCCATTTGGCCCAAAGCGATTGTCCACTGGCCGAGAAAGAAAGAGATACTGCCGGCAGCCAATAGGATCGCGATCCAGTGTCGAGTCCCTGCCATTGCTCTCCCCTGCTCTGTGTGACATCATATCTCAGGCGGTGCTTGGATGTCGATGCTCCTTGCCCACAAGGAAGAAATGTGGTAAACAGATGCCTCCCGTGGGGGTATCATGAAGGGGCCCAGTGGTGAAGATCCGAGCGATAAGTCTTCGCCCTTTCTCGCCGGGTGCCCACTCTCTGAGGAGGTTCCAGAATGCTTCGCTTTGAAATGGACCACTTGCCTGGGCAGGAATCCATGCTCATCTTTCACGCCTTGGCCCGTCTGGGGATCGAGGCCCTGGTCATCGTTTCTCCCTCCAGGCCTCTCATCTCGGTGGGTTACTTTCAAGACGCGGAAAAGGAGGTCGACCTGGAGTTCTGCCGCAGCATCGGCCTCCCGGTGATGCGTCGGGAGGTCGGTGGAGGCGCCACATACCTCGACCGAAACCAGATCTTCTACCAGGTGATCCTCAGGCAAGACAACCCGATGTCTCGCAGGCGGATCCAGGACATGTACGAGTGGCTGTCTCAGGCACCTGTGGAGACCTATCGAAGGTTCGGCATAAAGGCCGGCTTCCGCCGCGTGAACGACATAGTCACAGACCGCGGCAAGAAGATCGCTGGCGAGGGAGGGGCCAACATCGGCCCCAGCATGGTCTTCGTAGGTGGGATACTCATGGATTTCGATTACGAGACCATGAGCAAGGCCCTCAGGGTCCCAGATGAGAAATTCCGGGATAAACTCTACAAGACCATGCGGGAGAACCTCACGACCATGCGTGAGGAACTGGGAGAGATCCCACCTCGGGCTGATATCCGGCGAGTGCTCATCGAGGAGTTCGAAAGGCTCCTCGGGCCTACCGAGCCTGCCAGCATGACACAAGAGCTCAGGGAAGCGATGAAGGATCTAGAGAAGCAGTTTTCATCCGAGGCCTTCCTGCTGAAGAAGACCCCGAAGATCGCCACAGGCATCAAGATCAGAGAGGGGGTCGATCTCCATTACGGTATCCACAAGGCGCCGGGAGGACTGATTCGAACCGTGCAAGAAGTGCAGGAGGAACGCAGTCGCGATATCACCATCTCCGGGGACTTCACCTTCTATCCCAAGGAGGGGTTGGAGGGACTGGAAAGGCATCTCGTCGCGGCTCAAAGGGAGTCAAGGGAGGTCCTGGAGCGGGTCGAGGAGTTCTACGAATCCCACGAGGTGGACTCCCCAGGGGTGGAGGCCGAGGACTACGTCAGGGCAATGGATCTGTCCCCTTGAGGCGCCTTCCTTGGAATGGATCCCCCAGAGCGCACTGGTTGTCAGTGCACACCCCGATGACCTGGATTTCGGATGCTCAGGCACCGTCGCCCTTTGGAGGCGGACAGGGACCCGAGTGGCATACGTGATCTGCACCAACGGCGACAAAGGAACAGAAGACCCGGAGGTGACACCCGAGGACCTCTCGCTGATCAGGCAGGAGGAACAGAGGGCGGCCGCCAGGACGGTGGGGGTGGACGAGGTCCTTTTTCTCGGCTTCGCGGACGGCGAGCTTCAAAACGAACCGGCCCTCAGAAGGGCCTTGGTCGAGGTCATCAGGAGGTTCAGACCTGAGGTGATCCTGTGCCAGGACCCGGCCAACAGCACGTTCGAAAACGCGTATGTGAGCCACGCGGACCATAGGGCCGCTGGAGAGGCAGCTTTCGATGCCGTGTACCCGGCGGCGGGAAGTCTGAGGTTTTTCCCTGAGATGACCTCTCTAGGATTGACACCGCACAGGGTGCGAGAGGCCTTGTTCTTCGGCACCCATGCCCCCAACCTTTGGGTAGACATAACACCGGTCATCGATATCAAGATAAGGGCCCTCCTCTGTCACAAGAGCCAGGTGGGACACCGCGACGATCTCGAGCGATTCATCCGTGAGCGTTTCCACCTGGCCGGAGAGCCAGCCGGATTCCAGTATGCCGAACCCTTCAGGCGACTGGTGTTCCCTCCTTGACCCCACTGGGCAAAGCATTGGCGCAAGATCGACTTCCCTGGATCCCTAGTTCAACGTGCCAAAGTCGCGTTTCGGTCTCCGTGCGGCTCGTTGACAGTGCTGGGCGGGGCGCTATATCATGAATGAAAACTTGGCCTGTCGGGAGTCATCCCCAATGAGTTTGCGGGTGTACAATACCCTTACCCATGAAAAGGAGGCCTTGGAGCCCCTTTGCCCTGGTCACGTCCGCATGTATGTCTGCGGCGTCACTGTTTACGACGAGTGCCACGTGGGGCACGCCCGCTCTGCTATGGTCTTCGATGTGATCTACAGGTACCTCCTGCACAAGGGCTACCGGGTGACCTACGTGCGCAACTTCACCGACGTGGACGACAAGATCATCGACCGGGCCAAGAGAGAAGGCATTGCTTGGGACGAGATATCAAGGACTTACACCGAGTCCTTTCACGCTGACATGGAC
>CAZOXN010000264.1:0-4683 GCA_964583655.1 uncultured Desulfarculaceae bacterium
CCGCGACTGTGTGCGCAAGCAATTGGTCACGGGGGGCGTTGGTCTGTTCCGTCTATCTGGTCTGTCTGGTCTATCCCGTCTGTCTCGTCTGTTCCGTCTATTCGGTCTGTTCCGTCTATTCGGTCTATTCCGTCTGTTTCGTCTATCTGGTCCGTCTTGGTCTGAACAAGACACGAGACTATCAGCTCTCCGGGGCGCGATTTCCGGGGGATGCTTGCCCCCTCCCTCGGTCGGCCTCAGCTCAGCTTCGGCCGAGAGGGCTTCCTCCAAGTCCAAATTTTGGAAAACCGAAGCGCCTCCGCCAAACCGCTCCAGAAAACGCCGCCACCCCATGATCACTTACTTGCGCAGCATGATAACACACTCCACCCCGGCCTTCCAGAAGGGTGACCCGCAAAGCCGCAACCCAAAAAGCAAGAAAGAGAAAGACCGATCCCCCCGGCCCCGATTGCGGGCCCTGATTGTCTTGCGGCCTGCGATTCCGGCGGGGAAAAGCGACCTAACTGCCGATGGAGACCTCGAGGCCTTCCCCTTCTATGAACTCCTTCAGGAGAAGGACCCGTCCCTCTCCAGGCGGCCTCCCCTCGGGAAAGCGATATGTCTTTCCCAACTGCTCGCACTTGGCTCTCCCCCCCTCGTGATACGGGAGCAAGGAGATCTTCTCGGCCCTGATCCTCTTGGCCAAGGAAACGAGCTCACTGATGTGCCCTTCGGAATCGTTGAACCCCGAAACGAGGGGGACCCTCAGCCAGAGGCGGGTCGTGCCCGAGGCCTTGAGGAGGTTGTGCAGAATGAGGTCGTTTTCCGCGCCGGTCGCCCTCCTGTGCTCTTCAGGGTCCAGGTGCTTGACGTCCCAGAGGGCAAGGTCGACCATGGGCAGGATCTCCTCCAGGGTCTCCCACTGGGCATAACCGGTGGTGTCCAGGGCCGTGTGCAACCCGGCCCCCTTGGATGCTGAAAGGAGCTCCATGAGGAACCGGGCCTGTGCCAAAGGCTCCCCCCCCGAGACCGTGATCCCACCGCCGGAGTTCTTGTAAAAGGGCTCGTCCCTCATCACCTCATCCATGACCTCTTCCACGGTCATGTAAGTGCCGCAGACTTGAAGGGAATTGTAAATGCAGGCCTCGACGCAACGCAGGCACTGATCGCACTTGTGCCACCGGATCTTGCGGCGATGCCGATCGTCGAGGACTATGGCACCCTTGGGGCACGCCTCGACACAGGCACCGCACCCCCTGCAGTTGACGTCCCTCGCGATCAGGCTGGGGGAGAAGTCCTGGGACTCAGGGTTGGAGCACCAAAGGCACCTCAAAGGGCAGCCCTTCAGAAACACAGTGGTCCTGATCCCGGGGCCGTCGTGCAGGCTGAACCTCTGGATATTGAATATGAGGCCCTTGACTGTTTCGGCCATAGATTCTCCCCCCGTTGCTCCTCACCATCCAGGGGATCCTTGGACCCGCCAGGTCCGATGGTATATGATATCGGCATGAGCCTCAAGGAGCTCACCTCCATCCCGATCATCGACTCCCATGTCCATGTCTTTCCACCGGGGCTGGCCGAGGCGGTGCTGCGCTGGTTCCATGAACACGCATGGAGATTCAGGTATCAAGGTAGGGCGGAGGATCTGATCCAGGGTCTCTTCCAGGAAGGCCTAAGCGGGGCCGTGCTCATGGGCTATTCCCACCGTCCAGGGATGGCCGAGGCCCTCAACGAGTTCACCGCGGCCATGGTCCGGCGCTTCCCGAACACAGCCGGTCTGGCGGCGGTGCATCCCCAGGACTCCGACCCGCGCGGGATCCTCCGGCGGGCCATAGGGGATCTGGGCCTCCGAGGCGTCAAACTCCACTGCCACGTGATAAAGATAGCGCCCGATGACCCGGTCATGTTCCCTGTGTACGAGGCAGTGATGGAACATGGCGCCATCCTCACGATCCACGCTGGCAGGGAGCCGGCTTCGCCGGCCTACGGGACCGACGTCAGGGGCATCAGCGGGGCCGAGCGAACCGAGAGGGTGCTGCGCCGTTACCCCGACCTCAAGGTCATTGTACCTCACATGGGGATCGATGAGACGGATGCCTTCTTGTCCCTTGTCGATGAATTCGAGAACCTGTACCTGGACAGCGCCATGATCCTCGCCGGGTATTTCGACATGCCGCCCTTGAATAGGGAGAAGATCTTGAGATATGCGGACAGGATCCTGTACGGATCCGATTACCCCCACATCCCTTACGAGATGGATCGGGAGGTCAAGGCCCTCCTGAGCCTCGGACTCGGCGAGGAGGCGACACGGAAGATCCTCTGCGACAACGCCGCACGGCTTTTCGGATTGGACCTGGCGTGCAACCCCTCGCCTGAGACGCGGGCAGATCCCTCTCACCGGTAAATGCGCCCTCGCAGCCAGACCTTGAGTTCATCGCTCAATGGGAAGAGCCCCTTTCTGCGGCCATGTGCCCCCACGCAGGCATTCAGGAGCTCGTCCGGGGCCTCTACCTCGGCGATGATCTTTGCCTCCTTGATCGAGCGCTGCTTGAGCACAAGCCTGGGCCTCCTCCCCCAGTTGTCCACACAGAAAAAGTAATGCTGCTCCCCAGGGCTCCGCACCCGCAGGCGCCTCTCCAGCCCCCTGGCCCTGTGATCGAACATCTCCACGGCCTCCTGAGGGGTCAGGTCCCACTCTATGAGCTCCAGGATGTCCGGCCTCTGACGAAGGCCCTCCAAGTCCATCATGTCAACTCCCCCTGCGTTGGAAATCAGCACTCCCCTGCCCTCGGAAGGCCAGAGGAAGCCGGAATGGCCACCACGCGGATCTAGGGTGCAAACTCCTCCATGTACCCTCGGATCCGGACCTTCCTGGCGGTGTTCTCCGAGCTCATGTATCTGACCTTGCCCAACACGGGCCTCTCCGGCCCCCATGGCCTGTCATACCTCCCCAGGACCCAGAAGATCCCGCTGTAGGAGTTGGGATCCCTCCCGTCCAGGGCGTACTTGTTGTTCAGCTCCACCATGGTCTCCAATGCCCCCCGGGGTGTGGGGGACCACTCCAAGACCTTCTTTCCCCAGAGCATGCGCAGGTAGTTGTGGATGCGCCCCTGCCTCACCAGCTGCATCTGGGCCGCGTTCCACAACGGATCATGGGTCCGGCCCTCTTCGAATTCGCTCAAGGAGTACGTGTGATCCCTAGGGTCCGAGGCGTGTCTGGCCAACGTCTCCCTGGCCCAGTCCGGGAGGGATTCATACCGATCGTAGTCGTCTCGGTGCGCGCACATGTTGAATCCCAGCTCCCGCCAGGTGACCAGTTGGTCCAGGAAGGCCTCCGCCTGGGGCCCGACGCCCCACCACCCCTCTCGCCTGCCTGTGGCCTTCTTGGTCAGCCTTTGCACGGACCACCCCTCACGAGTCATGATCTCTTGGAAGACCTGGTGGGACGAGATGTGACCGAAGTGCAGATAGGGGGAGAGCCCGCTTGTGGCGTCTTCATCCGGGTGGTTTCGTACCGAGAGGTAACGGGCGAGCCGTTCTTTCAGGAAGAGACCGAGTGCAGCATGGGCAGCCACAGGGCCCCCCTCAAGCCCGGTGGGTCCTATGCCGTGGGCTATGGGGAAGGACCCCAGGGCCGCGGCTCCGGCCTTCAACAGCCGCATCGATACCTTTGGCCATTGGCTCGAGAGGAACTTGGGCACCCGTTGCATGCGGGGCACCAGCAGGGCGCCCAGGGGGTCCGGATCCGGGAAGGCCTCCAGGTGCCGAGGGAGATTACCTTGCAGGAAGCGCCGGAATGCATAAGCCGTCGGGAAGGCCTTGGCCGCCGCCCGGAGGGGGAGTAGTCCGTTGGAATCCACTGCCTCCATCAGGACGGGCAGCTCCTCGGCGGATGCTGCCACCATGCGGGGCAGGAAGAACGCGGGGAAGTCATCCGTTACCACAACTGAGGCATGCCCCCCCAAGGCAGCCAGGAGGCCCTTTCCTGCATCCGGGCGAGGCTCGAGGTATGGGTAGTAGAGGACGTTTCGTCCCTCGCAGGAAGAGGCGTTGTCCCTCATCCCAGCCACGATGAACCCATGGAACCGATCGCATGCCCACGCGTATCCAACCCTCAAGGCCTCCAGGATGAGGAGAGGCTTCTTGAGCCTGTTGGCCCACTCCACGGCCCTTTGAAGGCTGAAGTTCCATCCAGTCCGTCGAAAGGCGATCATCCAGTATAGGACGAACTCACCAGCCGGGTTCACCTGGGCCTGGTTGCATTTGCGGACACGGATCTCGGGCACAACGTCCATGGTAAGACCCCTCCTCAAGACGAGGGCCAGGGGGTACCCCCCATCGCGAAGGCGGCCCCAAGGCATCATACAGGATTGCGGAGGGCCTTGCACGATCCCCTTGTATCCGAGGTTTCCTCCGGGATTTCTCAATGGCCCCAGACTCGCACATACCAGGGGAAAGGGGGCTCGAAGAAAGGCGTTCCAAGTGGGTATCTCCCCGCATCCGCAACGGCTATAATAAACGAGGGACAGCGGTACAGATCCCACACCATGAGGAGGTCATGGCCATGACGGATGCGAGCCAAAAGGGTCCTAGGTCTCCTTTCAGCAAGGGGTTGAAGTACCATGGCGAGGAGCTCAAGGAGGTGGTGACCACCAGTGCCGATGACAGGTGGCAGTTCGTCAGGATCGGCACCCAGGACTATCC
>CAZOXN010000265.1:0-4678 GCA_964583655.1 uncultured Desulfarculaceae bacterium
CATTAACCTTGATCGCCGCCTCTGTGTCCGGAACCTGCTTCATCAATACCACAATGTCCACGACAAACCTCCTTGGCACATGTTGTCCAGCAAAAAAAACACCCTTGCGGGCTAGGACCCACAAGGATGCACCTCACTCGCTTTGCCCTCCGCACATTCGCTTCCCGTCCGTTCCGCTCGAGACAATCACCGCCTCCGCACTCACGGGAGATCCAGCGGAGATGCGGGCTATATAGCACACCCCTTGGGGGGGTGTCAACACTTTTCGATCCCCTTTCCGCCATCATTTCCTGCTCCTTTTTCCCATGTCTGAGTCGCTGTGTTGCAACGGCCTCCCGGTGGCCCCAGAGTGGGGAACCACCCTGGGGCCCACCGGACCCCCCTCAGAAGCTGAAGACCCTGGCCCCTTGATCTGGCCGTAGGCCAAGGGTGTTGAAGGATCCTGCTGTTGCTTGCGCCTTTGCTCCCCTGCGAGGTACGTGATGACTTTGACGGGCCGCTGGGATACCATATGAACATCCGCAAGGTGTTTGATGGCAACGAGGCGGAGGTGCGCAGTGAGCTCCACAGTGGACCCGCGATTCATGGAGGAGATGAAGCTCTTTGGTGACTTCGATGTGCGCGCCTGTTACAGTTGCGGCCATTGTGCAGGGACCTGTCCGTTGGTGCAAAGGGGGGAGAGCTTCCCCAGGCGGCTGATTCGCTACGCGCAGCTTGGGCTGCGGGAGAGACTGGCCGCTGCCAAGGCCGTTTGGGCGTGCTATTACTGCGGAGAGTGCTCCAAGTCGTGTCCTCGCAAGGCCACTCCAGGCGAATTCATGGACGCGGCGCGGCGTTATTTCATCGCGAGCTGGGATCTCACGGGGCTTGGTCGCCGCATCCACGAATCTCGTGTCTTCACCGCTGCCTTCATGGGTGTTGTGGCACTGTTCTTCCTCACGCTCTTTCTAGCCACAGGCGGCAGGATGAATCCGCAGAGTCTGGCCCTGTTCGAATTCGTGGACGTCGGTGTGCTGCATTACACCGGTATAGTGGTGATGGCCGCTGTGGGGCTCATGATCCTCATGAACGCAGGCAATATGGCTCGACATGTGACCCGTAGCATGCCCCCCTGGCCCTCCGTGGGGTTTGGAGATCGGCTCCGGGATGCGTGGCATGCGACCAAGGATACGGCGGGGGAGTTGTTGACGCAGAGGAGATTCAGCAAGTGCCGGAGCGAGCCAGAGGACTCACAGCCTTGGTACATGTCACGGCGGGTTGTCCACCTTTGCATCATGTGGGGGTTCATGGGCCTCTTCGGGGCCACGACCCTGGATCTCCTCTTCAAGGAGCCTGGATCACATGTCCCCCTTTACTACCCTGCCAGGGCCTTGGGGACCGTTTCCGGTCTAGCCGTGCTGTACGGGACTACCATGGCCCTGTGGCTTCGCATGCAAGGCAAAGGCGGACCTTCCTTCGAACGCTCCGTGTTCTCGGACTGGCTCTTGTTGTGGATGCTGTGGGTGAGCACCGCCACAGGGTTCGTGGTGGAGGTGGCCGTGTATCTCCCCCAGGGGACCATTTCCGGATACGTGGTGTTCTTGATACACATGATCGCTGCATTCGAACTGTTGTTGCTGCTCCCTTTCACAAAGTTCTCACACGCTATCTATCGGCCAGTGGCCCTCTGGATTCACGCATTCTGGTTGCATGGAAACGCCCACGGTGGGCTCCGGGAACATCGCGGGATCAAGGCTGACTTGATGGTGGCCAGGTGATTTCTGGAGATGCGCGAGGTCTAGATGGACCTTTACCGAAGCCTGTTGCGCAAGTTCGTATCAAGGAGCGAAGCGGTCCCCATCGTCGATGAGACGAGGAAAAGGGGAGGGGTGATCGTTTTCACCAACGGCTGCTTTGACCTGCTCCACTCGGGTCACGTGGTGTATCTGCAGAACGCCAAGGCCTTGGGAGACCTGCTGGTAGTAGCCATAAACTCAGACGAGTCGGTCCGCGAGATAAAAGGGCCGCGGCGGCCCATCAACCCCTTGGAAGAACGCGCCCTGGTCCTTTCCGGGCTCTCCAGTGTAGACTTGATAATCCCGTTCGAGGAACCGACCCCTTACCCCCTCATCGCCATGGTTCAGCCCGACGTCCTGGTCAAAGGGGGGGACTGGGCCGAATCCGACATCGTTGGGCGGGACTTGGTGGAGGCCAGGGGAGGGAGGGTGGTAAGGCTGTCGTTGAGGGAAGGGATATCCACCACCGAGATCATCCGCAGGATATTGAAGGCCTACGCTAGACCGGAGGGTTGAGGGTCCTGTTGGGTCGTCATTTCCTGGATCGCCTTTATCTCCTCGGGTGTGTTGACATTGCGAAACGACAGCAACTCTGGGTCCAAGGCCCTGATCTCCTCCTCCGGGACCCTAAGAACCCGGACCCTTGGGTAGAAATCCATGACCTTTCTCCCTCCCCTCTGGAGGAGGGCCTCCACGTGTGGGAGGCACCTGCGAGAGTAAACAGCATGAAGGGGCTCCACGTGGTCGCCCATTTGGGGGACCACTACATCCCACTTCTGCGATTGCTCCAAGAGATGCCGAATCACCTCTGCCTTGAGAAACGGCATGTCGCACGCCACCACAAAGACGCGCTCGGTGGTGGAGAAGAACAAGGCCGTGTAAAGCCCTCCCAAGGCACCCCGACCTGGCAACAAGTCCGACACCATTCGAACTCCCAGATATGCGTAGCCTGCCGGATTGTTGGTGACGAGCAGGAGTTGCGGGAATAACGGCCCGAGCAGTTCCACGGTCCGGTCGATGATACGCCGTCCTCCGACCTCGATGAACGCCTTGTCCCTTCCCATGCGACGGCTCTCACCACCAGCCAGTATCGCCCCTGTCATCCCATGTCTTCCTTGCTGCCGAGGAATCGTTGCTCAATGAGATCTGCAAGCGACTTGGCATCGTCGATGTGGACGCACGGAACCTCGGCTCTCAGCGGGACATCACTCGCGATGGCCAGGAGATTGTCATCGGAGGTGCAAAGTAGTCCCCGACCATGGGCCCCTCTAAAGACCTCAATCTTGGGATGAGGTCCTCGCTTATAACCTTCAGATATTATGAGATCAACTCTGTTGGCGATTCGATGGCTGATCTCCTCCAGGGTGTGGTCCTTCTGCGTGTCCTCGATCATGGCGATCTTGGCAGGGGAGGAGATCACCACCACGTCGGCACCCGCAGCCTTGAGCCTCCACGAGTCCTTGCCCTCGTGGTCGATCTCGAAGCTATGGGCATCATGCTTCACTACGGCCAAACGGTATCCCCGAGACTTCAGTTCAGGGATCAGCTTCTCCAACAAGGTCGTCTTGCCGCTCCCCGAGGTCCCGACGACCGATATGATGGGTATCATGACCGCCTCGCCATCGTTCATGGATCCAGGGCGTGGGCCGGCCGCTTTGCCGACGCACTTCGACTCCTGTCCTTGAGCACAGGATAGCTCAGCCATCATGCATCCTCAAGGCGCCTTCCAACCATGGAGATGATGAAAACGCCGGAGGTAGGACTGCTCCAAGAGAGGATCGGACAGGACTGCCGCCCTGTATCTTTGAAGGGCAACCTGAAAGTCATCGTGGAGGCAATTGACTTGGATCTGAAACCCCCAACGTCCAACCCCCATGACGATACACCGTTGGGGAGCCGATGGGGAGGCGATGAGGTCTTCCAAGACCCCGCGTCTGTAAAGGTGGATCACGGCATGTGGGATCTTGAGGCGTTTGTAGGCCTTGCCTCCCGTCTTCCCAAGCGGCACGCGAACGCGAAGGAGATGCCCTCTCTCGTCGCGTGCCTCTTGGTTGAACCTTGGGAAATAGGAGGAGAGAAACCTGTAAAGTGCCCTGTCCCCGCGAGCACCAGCAGGTCTCCTGCTTCCCACCAGGTAGAGGGAGAGGAACTCGCAGGAGGCCATGATGAACAAGAGCGTACCAAGGGCTGTCCCATGGCGCGCGCAAGCCTCAGCCCCTCGGCTCAATTCCTCTGTCAACGCACAGAGATGTGCCTTAGCATCTTCTCCGAGCACCTGTCAGACGACCTCCCCAGGAGATTCAACTCAACTGGCAGATGATGTCAGGTTTTAGCCATCCAAAGATGGATTGTCAACCCGCCCGGGGTCACCCCTCATGTTGCTGGAGTTGGGGAGGGCCATGTCCGCTCGCCTCCGCTTCCAGGCCCTGAAGGCCTTGGTTCCCCTTTGCCTCTCAGAGCAGACGGGTCGCCAATACTCACAAGCACAAGCGGCTCCGAGACATAACGGCCCTCGGAGCTCCTCACTCATACTCCGAGTGGCCGATGATTTGACTTGAACTCGGCTCTGTGATAGAGAATAAAGCTCTATGTCGGCGGCCGTTGAACCGAACCGTGGCTGGAGCCGGTCCGTGAAGGACGGGAATCAAAAGAAAAGGGTCTTGTGCCTCTGGAGGCTTTGTCTGCTGTGGACTTTGGCCTCCTTCTCCGCTGGTTGCTCTGGAAAGGGACCGGTGCGGCTCCACGAGGGATTGATCCCCCTGTTTTATCCCAAGGAAACCGATGGATCTCGTGCGAGAAAAGGGCTTGCGGATCCCATCGAACTGGCCGCACGGGTGGAGCCGGATTACTCGCTATCTCCGACCCCGGATCGACCCCCAGCAGTCGCCCCTGTCCCGTCCGTT
>CAZOXN010000266.1:0-4666 GCA_964583655.1 uncultured Desulfarculaceae bacterium
GGTTTGGTCTACGGCCTCCTGGGGCTCGGGCTCGTATTGATCTTTCGGGCCTCGGAGGCCTTCAACTTCGCCGTGGGGGAGTTCCTGGTCGTAGGGGCCTTTCTGTTTTACGTGCTCTACTTCCAGTGGAAGGCCCCTCTCCTCCTGGCCATGCCTATCGGCCTGGGGGCCTCGGCCCTTTTCGGGGCGTTGGTGGAAAGGACCACCATCAAGCCTCTCATGGGGAGGCCGGCCCTCTCCATGACCATCATCACCTTGGGCCTGTCCAACATACTGGCCGGGGGCCTCCAGGCAACGGCTGGCAGCACCCCTTACCAATTCTCTCTGAGGCTCCCACCTCTCATCCTGGATCTCGGTGATGTCATGTTCCCCTCCCCGCGGCTCTGGGCAGGGATCATCTCCATCGTCTTCTTCGGGCTCGTCCTCTTGTTTCTGTACAAGACGCGATGGGGCCTCGTCATCCAGGCCACGTCCGAGAGCCAGCCCAAGGCCCTCTGTTTCGGCATCGACGCGCACTTCGTATTGCTCCTGGTGTGGGCCATAGCTGCCATGTGCATCGCTGCCTCTGGCATCGTCATCGCGAACCTGGGGGCCCTGTCCTGCCAGACCTCGGTGGTGGGCCTCAGGGCCATCCCGGTCGTCCTCATAGGCGGGCTGGACAGCATCCCTGGGGCATTGGTCGGAGGACTCATCGTCGGGGTCGTCGAGGCCCTCACCGGGGCCTATCTGGAGCCCCGAGGGCTCATCGGGTTCAAGGAGGTGGTCCCTTATCTCGTCCTCCTCGTGGTGCTCTTCATCCGGCCTTACGGGCTCTTCGGGACGGTGAGGATAGAGCGGGTGTGAGATGCTCAGCATCGAGAACCTGAGGGTGGTGTATCAAGAGGTCATCTCCGTCCTTCAAGGGGTCTCCCTGGCGGTGCCCGACAGGGAGATCACCGTCCTGTTGGGGGCCAACGGTGCGGGCAAGACCACCCTCCTGAGGACCATCTGTGGACTCCTGCCGGTTTACGACGGCAAGATCATCGAGGGACAGGTCCTATTGGACGGCACCCCCCTCAACCGCCTCGATTCCTCCACCATCGTGAGGAGGCACCGTATCACTTACGTGATGGAAGAGAGGCCCGTCTTCTGGTACCTCACCGTGGATCAGAACCTCAAGGCCGCTGCCTTCTCAAGATGGGGTCGTGACGTCCAGGGGGACATGGAGAGGGTCATGCAGATATTCCCGAAGCTCTCCGGCCTGAGAAATACCCGCGCTGGATACCTCTCAGGCGGGGAGCAGCAGATGTTGACAGTGGGCATGGCCCTCATGACCAAGCCCAAGATAATGCTCCTGGATGAGCCCTCCCTGGGTCTGGCACCCCTCATCGTGCGCGAACTCTTCGGGGTGATAAAGGGTTTGAACCAGGAAGGGCTGACCATCTTCCTGGTGGAGCAGAATGCCCATGCCGCCCTCTCTGTAGGTGAAAAGGGTTATGTCATCGAGAACGGTAGGATCGTCCTGGAGGGCCCGTCAGGCGATCTCATCCACAACAAGGACGTCCGCGAGTTCTATCTCGGGGCGGCCGGGACCGGACAGAAGAGGTACCAGGAGGCCAAGCGTTACAAGAGGAGGAAGAGGTGGCTATAGACGGTCCCCTCCTCTCCATCGAGGGAGTGAGCCTCTCCTTCGGGGGCGTCATGGCCCTCAAGGACGTGACGATCTCCATCCAGAGAGGGACATTGGCTGCCATCATCGGGCCCAACGGCGCCGGCAAGACGAGTCTCCTCAACTGCATCAATGGCCATTACCGACCGCAGCATGGGCGGATCGCGCTGGACGGGGTCGAGATCACGGGCAGGGGCCCGCACGCCATAGCCCGAATGGGGGTCGCTAGGACGTTCCAGAAGATAGAGCTCTTCTCCTTCCTGAGCGTGCTCGACAACGTGAAGCTCGGAAGGCATTTCCTCATGAAGTCCCAGCCTTGGAGCTGTTTTCTCAGACTCCCTTCCATGGTGAGAGAGGAGTTCAGACATCGCATGGAACTGGAGAGGGAGGTCATCGAGTTCCTTGGGCTCTCAGGGGTGCGCGACCGAGTGGTCTCGAGCCTCCCTCACGGGATACGCAAGAGGGTGGACCTGGCCAGGGCGCTGGCCATGAGGCCGAGGCTCCTGCTCCTGGACGAGATCATGGCCGGCATGAGCATCGAGGAGAAGGAGGACCTGGCCAGTTACCTCCTTGACATCCACAGGGACTGGGGCCTCACCATCTTGTGGATCGAGCACGACCTGGCAGCGGTGATGGAGCTTTCATCCCACGTCATCGTGCTCAATTTCGGGCAGAAGATCGCCGAGGGGAGCCCGGAGGATGTCCAGAGGAATCCGGAGGTGATAGAGGCCTATCTTGGGAGTCGGGAGGAAGCAGTGGGGGGCGCCTCAGATGCCTGAACCGCTTGGATTGCCTGATATCAACGAGAGAGGCGAGGAGTGGCGGGATCGGAGACACTCGTAGGGCTGTTCATGGAGAGGGCCAGACGCCATCCCTCCAGGGTGGCACTGCGGGAGAAGCGCTACGGGATATGGATCCCCACCACATGGGGGGAGCTTTGGGACAGGTCCGCCCGCTTCGGGGCGTTCCTCATCTCCAAAGGTATGGCGAAGGGGGACTGCCTCATCGTCCTCGGAGACAACAAGCCCGAATGGCTCATAGCGGAGTTCGGCGCCCTGGCCGCCGGGGGTGTGATCAGCGGGATCTATCCGGACAGCCTCCCGGAGGAGGCCAGGCACATGATCGAGGCCTCCAATGCGCGCTTCGTGGTGGCCGGGGACCAGGAGCAGGTGGACAAGCTCTTGAAGATCTGGGACAGCATCTCCTCCCAGGTCAGAGCGGTGGTGGTATGGGACTCCAGGGGCATGAGCCACTACTACCGTCAGTATCCATTCCTCCACCGAATGGAAGAATGCATAGCGGAAGCCGGAGACCGAGCCGCGCGTCTCGGCCAGGAGTTGGTGCCTTCCCAGCCCCAGGACATCGCCATGCTCCTGCCCACCTCCGGGACAACGGCCAAACCCAAGCTGGCCCTCCTCACCCACAAGAGCCTCCTGTTCATCGCCAGGAGTTTCGGCCAGGTCGCCCCCATGGACGAGTCCGACGACATCCTCTCCCTGGCCCCCATGGCCTGGATAGGGGAGCAGCTCTACAACGTGGTCCGCTTTCTGGACTGCGGCTTTCGCTACAACTTCCCCGAGGAGCCGGAGACCCTTCTGAAGGACCTGGTGAGCCTCCAGCCGACTTACTTTGGCGGGACACCCTCAAGGTGGGAGGATATCGCCTCGATGATCCAGGCCTCCATCGACAACGCCGACTTCCTCAAGAGGACGGTCTACAGGTGGGCCATGGGTCTGTGCGAGAAGGCGGTGGAGCGCGAATTGGCCCAGGAGTCCATAGGAGTGTGGGGCCGGGCCCTGAGGGGGATGGCGCGTTTCTTCGTGACCCGCCCACTGGGCAAACAGGTAGGTCTCGGGCGTGTCAAGATCGCCATAACAGGCGGTGCTGCCATATCCCCGGAGGTGTTCAAGTACTTCAGGGCCCTGGATATGGACATCCGGCAGATCTACGGGCAGACCGAGTGCACGGCCATCGCCACCTGCCACAGGGACGGGGATGTGAGGCCGGAATCAGCGGGCGTCCCTT
Organism: uncultured Desulfarculaceae bacterium; assembly: GCA_964583655.1. GTDB lineage: Bacteria > Desulfobacterota > Desulfocorpusculales > Desulfocorpusculum > Desulfocorpusculum > CAZOXN01. The sequence goes on from CAZOXN010000266.1 coordinate 3,674, forward strand.
TGCCAGGCGTGGAGGTGCGGATAAGCCCCGATGGGGAGATCCTCATAGGTGGCGAGGGTGTCATGGGAGGCTACTACCGCGACCCCGAGGCCACGGCCAAGACCGTGACCTCCCAGGGCCTGCTTCGGACCGGGGACGCTGGATTCCTGGACAAGGACGGCCACCTCTTCGTCTTCGACCGGTACAAGGATGTCATGCACCTCAGAGACGGCACCCGCTTCGCCCCCCAGGACGTGGAGACCCGTCTCAAGTTCAGCCCTTACATCAAGGAGGCTGTGGTGATGGGGGATGGGCGTCCTTGCATAGCCGCCCTCATCAGCATCGATCTGGAGAACGTCGGCAACTGGGTCAAGAAGAGGGGTGTCTCTTACACCACCTTCCACGACCTCTCCCAGAGGCCACAGGTCTATGACCTCATCCGGGGCGAGATCATCAAGCTCACCTCCCCATTCCCGGATGCCATGAAGGTGAGGCGCTTCGCCAACCTGATCAAGGAACTCCATCCGGACGACGGAGAGCTCACGAGGACCCGTAAGGTGAGGAGGGGCCTCCTGTACGAACGTTACGACGCGCTCATAGAGGCCATGTACCGAGGGGATGAGGAGCACTTCCTGGACATCTCCATCCGTTACGAGGACGGGCACGAGACCGGCTTCAGAGGCCGCGTTAGGATAATGGAGGTCCTATGAGGAGCGGCATCTCTTACCGTTACAACCGTCTCTTCGCCTCCTCCTCCCATTCTAGCTTCTCGGAGGCCGAGTCCATCTTCCCCAGCCGATTCCAGAAGGTATGGCTCGTCCTCTTCGGCGGGATCGTCCTGATCCTACCCTTTGTCTCCAATGAGTATGTGTGCTATGTGCTCAGTCTGTGGCTCGTGCAACTCATCGCCGCCACAGGCCTCAACCTCCTGACGGGCTACACGGGTCTGCTCTCCCTCGGCCACGGGGCCTTCATGGGGGTCGGGGCTTACACTGTGGCCCTCCTGGTGGAGGG
>CAZOXN010000267.1:0-4650 GCA_964583655.1 uncultured Desulfarculaceae bacterium
GATCCAGGCAGAGGAGTCAATGGCCAGCCATCTGGCATGGCCCTCCTCATCACGCTCCTCGTCATGCTGATCCTGGCCGTGCTGGTCAACAGATTTGCCTTCGCCACGCGCGTGCACCTGGCGGCCGCAGCGAACTTGAGGGACCAGCTTCAGGCCGAGTGTCTGGCCCTGTCTGGGGTGGAGCTGGCCTTGGCCCTGTTGGAGGAGGACGACACGCCGGAGGTCGATCACATCGGTGAGCCATGGGCACTGCCCCGTGAGGTGTCGGGTGAGGAGCTCGGACTGGCCGAAGGCGCCTTTGCGGTGATGGTCCAGGACGAGAGTGCCAAGATCGACATCAACCGCCTCGTGAAGGAGGACGGTTCCACCACCGACGAGTTCATCCACAGGCAGCTCGATCGTCTCCTAGATATCTTCGGAATGCCCTCTGATCAGCGAGATGCCCTGCTGGATTGCCTCGAGGACTGGCTAGACGAGGATGACCTGCAGAAGCTCAACGGGGCAGAAGCGGCTTACTACCAGGGCCTGGAGAACCCGTATCTGCCTCGCAACGGCCCCTTGCGATCTTTGGGGGAGTTGATCTTGGTCAAGGGCTGGAGAGAGATCCTCGACTCACGCCTCAACGAGGGGCCAGCCCTCCTGGACTTCCTCACCACCGGGCCCACGGAGGGGACCATAAACGTCAACACCGCCTCCCCATTGGTGCTCATGACTTTCTCTGTGGAGATCGATGAATCAGCGGCCGAGCAGGTGATCACCCTGAGGGAAGAGGCACCCCTGACCGGGCCCCAGTTGCTCCCTCCCGCCTTCCGAAAGAAGGGCGTGCAGTCCCATATCCGTTACAACTCGAACCTGTTCCTAGTGCGGACCGAGGGGTTGTTCCGGCGCAGCGTGTCCAGGGCCGTGGTCCTCGTGAAGAGGGAAGAGGAGGAGGTGACGGTCTTGAGGAGGATGATCGAGTGATGTGGGGAAGACGGATCCTCGGAGTGGATGCGGGGGTATCCGCAGTGAAGGTGGCCCAGGTGGAGGTCTCCCCCGGGGGGAGGAGGCGATTGCTGCGCTTGGCCCTGTGCGAGGACCTGGACGAGCTAGCCCGGTTGCTCTCATCCAGATCCTGGTGGAGGGATGGGGATCGGGTCCATGTTGGCTTCCCCTCTGACAAGACAGTGGTTCGCAAACTGAAGTTGCCATTTCGGGACCAGGAAAAGATCCAGGGCACCCTCGCCTTCGAGCTGGAGGGGGAGGTACCCTTCCCTGTGGAGGAGATCGTCGCTGGGTACCTGGTCCTGCAAAGGGGGCGCGATGGCACGGAGCTGATGGCACTGGCGGCGCCGAGGGATGAGGTAGGTGGGTGGCTGGAACGCTTGCGGACCCTCGGGATCGATCCTCCTGTCTTGGAGCCAGACGCGGCCGCCCTTGCGCGCCTCGTCGCCAAGGGCCCGTTCCAGGGGGAAGGGGCCATTGGGTTCCTGGACATGGGTGCTTCCAAGACCAACCTGATACTGCTCCACCGCGGTCAGCCCCAGGCCATCAGGACCATCCGGCGAGGGCTCGGGGCAAGCGAGGCGGTCTTGCCTTTGCCCGAGGCCATAGTCCAGGAGATAGAGCGAACATTGACGGCGGTCCGGGCTCGAGGGGATGCGCCATGGCCCAAGGCCCTGTACCTCTGCGGGGGAGTGGCGGCCGTAGAGGAGGGGGGTGCCTGGTTGCAGGAGAGACTGGGGATCCCGGTGGGCGTCTTTTCCCCTCTGGAGGCCTTCGCCTGTGCCCTGAACCAACCCCCCGAGGCCCATCCCGCGCGCTTCGCCACGGCCATCGCCCTGGCCGGTCTCGGGGAAAGGCAGGAGGCGGCCCCGTGCAATCTTCGCACCGGTGAGTTCGCATTTCGCCCAGGCCTCTCCGCATTCAGGGGAAGGGCCATCGCGGCTGGCTTGCTCTCTCTTGTCGCAGTGGCGGTGGGGCTGGCGGATCTCCAAGCACACCTGGCCACCCGTCAGAGGGCCCTGGAGGGGCTGCAGAAGGAGACCAGGGCGCTCTTTCGTCAGGCCTTCCCTGAGGGGACCCCCATGGTGCAACCCGTGGTCCAGATGCAACGCTTCCTGGAAGAACGCAGGGCGAGGCATCTGAGCTTGCTGGGGAAAGACGCCAGGGGGACTACCGTGGAGCTCCTCAGGGAGATAAGCATCAGGGAGCAGGCCCGCACGCTGCGACTCACGGAGTTCGACTTGAGCGGTGAGATCGTGAGCCTCAGAGGGGAGGCCAGTTCCTACGACACCATAGAGAAGGCAAAGGACCACTGGCAGAGTTCTCCGCTGCTGGAGGCGGTGGAGATAAAGAACGCCAAGAAGAATCCCAAGACACAGCTCTGGGACTTCCAGTGCGCGGCCAGGAGGAAGACGTCGTGATGCTGCCTCCGACCCTCAGGCTGAGCAAACGTGACAGGCGGACGCTCCTGGTCGGTGGAATCCTGGGTGGGGTCCTCCTCCTGACCTTCGTCTGGGTGCTGCCGTCCATGGAAAGGATACGGACCCTCGACCGGGCCCTGGCCGCGGAGAGAGGTCGTCTCCAGCAGGTGAGGCAGCTACACCGTGCCATCCTGGAGCTCAAAGGGCAGGAGAGGGAGGTCCAGGAGCAGTTGGAGCGCCGCCTCTCCGAGGCCTTCTCCGTGGCATCTGTGGTGGAAGGCATGGCCCGCGAGTCTGGGATCATGGAGCAGGTCCAGTACCTGAAGCCGGAGATGGCGAAGGCCTCGGACAAGTACCGGGAGGCCTCGGTCTCCCTCAAGGCCGCAGAGATAAGCCCCGAGCAGTTGGTGGACTTTCTGTATCGGGTGGAATCCTCAGAGCGTTTGCTCAGGGTCCGAAACCTCCAGATCCGCACAAGCCCCAAGGAGGCGGGGAGGCTGGACGTCACCCTCACCATCTTCACCCTGCTGCCCGCCACAGCCCCGGCAAAGGCCCCTGAGGCGGTAGGGCCTTCAGGGGAGGAAGAACGGTCCTCCACCGGCTCCTAGATCCTCCCGCGTCGCATATCGTGGAGATCCGCCAAGTGCTGGATTGTCTTGAAGTCAAGCGGTCCAGCTAGAGACGGGATCAGGGCTCATCCTAGGTGAGCGGAAAATGGGGAGTCGCCTTGAAGGCATCCCAACCATGGGGCTCGATCCTTATCCTCTCCCCTGTGCCCTTAAGCAGGGTCAGGCCTGGTTCGCTGGTGATCTCTCCGATCCTCCATATGGGCCTTCCGAAGCGTTCCTGAAAGCGTGCCTCCAGTTCCTCTGCCCGGCCCTTGGATACTGTCGAGATGAGTCCGTAGTCCTCCCCGGTGCTGAGGGCCAATCTGCACAGGTCCAGCTGGAACTCCGTGGCGTAGCGCCTCAGGGTATCCGAAATCGGTATGGCGTCCTCACGGATCAGGGCCCCCACACCGCTCAGTCTACAGATGTGCCCGAGATCGGAGGCCACCCCATCGCTGATATCTATCATGGCAGAGGCGAAGTGATTCTCCGCCAGAAAGCGTCCCTCCTCCAAGTGAGGCCGTGGGTCGAGATGTGCCTTTAGCAGGTACTCACTCTCCTCTCTTGCCCAGGCCCGTCCCTCTCGGATGAGATCCAGTCCACCTGCGGCATCTCCCAGATCACATGTGACATATACGAGATCACCGGAAACGGCCCCTTTCCTGAACACCACGTCCTCTCTGGAGACCGTGCCGGTCAGGGCCAGGCTGATGACCAGGGGCCCGGGGGAACGGGTCGTGTCCCCGCCGAGGACATTCACCCCATAGGCCTTGGCCATCTCTCGCATCCCGTCGTAGATCTGCTCGACATACTCCACCTCTATGTCATCGGGGATGGCCACAGAGACATAGGCATCCATGGGCTCTGCCCCCATGGCCGCCACGTCGCTCAAGTTGACAGCCAGCCCCTTCCGTCCCAACTGGCGAGGCGAGATGGAGGCCCTTAGGAAGTGCACCCCCTCCACCAGCATGTCGGTGGTGAGGACCAGGAGACGACCAGGAGGGCCCTCGAAGACCGCTGCGTCGTCCCCTATGCCTTGTATCACCCGGTCAGGGCGATTGATCATCTGGAAGTCTATCCTCCGGACGAACCCGAATTCTCCGACCTCATGGAACTTCATGACGCGCTCCGCGCCCCGGGCCAATGGTCCCCTGCCGCCCTATCCCCATCAGTGCCTCATGTGCATCATCCACCATGTCCCACACAGCCCGAAGAGGATGTTACCGCCCCAGGCAGCGAGAAAAGGAGGCAGGGCCTCGGCGTGTCCGAAGGCGAGTCCCAGGGCCATGACCACGTAATACAGGAATCCCACCACCATGCTCAAGGCCACCCCCAGGGCGAGTCCCCCAGACCGAGGCGGGACCCTCAAGGCCAGGGGGACAGTGAATAACACCGTCACCAGGGAGAAGAGGCATGAGGCCACCTTGAAGTGAAGGTCCGTGACCTGCCCCCCTACGTCGTACCCTTCGTTCTTGGCCCGCCTGATGTATTGGAGTAGATCGAAGAACCCCATCTTCTCCACGTCCTGTTCCACCCATTGGAAATCCTCTGGCCTCTCCTCAAGGGAAAAGGTCCGGCGGTCGAACCGCTCCACGCGGTATACCCCGGAGGCGTCCCCCCCCCCGCGGATGCCATTG
>CAZOXN010000268.1:0-4640 GCA_964583655.1 uncultured Desulfarculaceae bacterium
GTCCTGGGGAATCTTCCTGTCAGGAGGGTCTCGACGATGTTGTCGTGAACCTCGGCCCCGTTCATCATGCGGCCCTCCGAACCCCATAAGCCTCGGGCGTAAGGTGTCAGATGGATGTCCTGAGACCCGACGTGCTCGGCCGCCACGATGACCGCCTTGTCCCTGAGATCGAGTCTGGCAAGGGCGTCGGCCGTTTGTGCGCGAAGGAGCGTCCCGAAGGATATGCGTCTGAATGTCCCGGGCGGACCCAGAAAGCCTATGCGGTAGGGCTGGGTCCCGTTCGGGATCTCGTGGCCGCCCAAGGACCAACTGGCCCCCTCCGGGTCGAGCCGGGCGCTCTTGATGGCCAGGAGCGTGGCGAAGGTGAGCCTGGGGTGGACGTGTTCCTCCAACAGGGCCGGGACGAACCTTCTGACCACTCCGTCTCCGTCGGAATAGAAGTTGGCCAGCCCAACATCGGCCTCCCGGCCGGGGAGGGAGAACACGTAGTCCTCTATGGGCTTGAGGATCTCTCCTTCTCCGTCCTCCCTGACGGCCACGGTCCCAATGAGCACGACCTGCCCCGAGGCGAGCTGCTGTCTGATGGGGACATCGTATGTGCGGCTGATCTCGCTGCCGGGCAGATCGAGTTTCTTGAGCCATGACTCCGGACTCACCGAAAAGAGGTAATCGATCCCTATCACCCTCGCTCCGGCTGACCGAAGGGCCTGGATGGCCTGAGCAAAATGCGGTCCCCAAAACACCAAGGGCTCGTCCCTGTGATCCAGGAGGGTCTGGTTGTCGATGGCGACGATGACCACGTGTCTCGGTTCGCGTCTCTGCCCGGCCAGGTTGTGCCAGAGGTCATAGTAATAGTTCTCGAAGGAGTCCAGCACCCTGGTGTTGTTCGCGACCTCGGTGGCGGTGCAGGTCAGCACAACCAAGGTCGCGGCCAGAGCTGCTTGCCGAGAAAAAAACCTGCGACTCTTTTCTGGGAAGGTCGTCACCTGCATTTCTCCGCCGGTATTACTACGGCCCGCCAACGGATAAGTCAAGGGCAGCCCTGTTGACACCCGGCCCTTTCCTTCCTACACTCCAAGCCAGCGAAGGCAAGTCTCGATTATTTCTTGCCCGGGCGGCCGCTGACAGGAGGAAAAGAAGGCCATGAAGGTCATCTACCATCCGTCATTCACCCAGGTCTACACTCATGACCCGGCGGCCGAGCCGGGCCGGGTGGAGGCCGTGGTGTCGGCCATAGAGGACAGGGTCGCCTTCCTGGAGGCGACTCCAGCCACGATGGATCAGATCGCCCTTGCCCACACCAAGGCGCACATCGATCACGTCAACGCCATGGGGCTTTACGAGATCGCCGCCCTGGCGGCTGGAGGGGCGATCCAGGCAGCAAGAACGGGTCTGGAGGAGCCTTGCTTCGGCCTGATCCGCCCGCCGGGACATCATGCCTCGGCTGGGAGCTCGTGGGGCTTCTGCTACTTCAACAACATGGCCATCGCCCTCCTAGTCATGAGGAAAGAGGGCCTGATACAACGGGCCATGGTCCTGGACATCGATCTCCATTTCGGTGACGGTACCGTGAACATCCTGGGAGACAAGGGATGGGTGACCATCCACAACCCGTCGGCCAGGGACAGGGAGGGCTACCTGGCCGAGGTCGACCAGGCCTTGTCCGGGGTGAGGCCCGACCTGATCGGGATCTCGGCCGGTTTCGACTTCCACCAGGAGGACTGGGGAGGCCTACTCACCACCGATGACTACCGGTCCATAGGGCGCAAGGTGCGCGATGCCGCCCAGGAGGCCGGGGGAGGCTGCTTCGCGATCCTGGAAGGGGGGTACAACCACAGGGTCCTCGGGCAGAACGTGGCGGCCCTCCTGGATGGGCTGGCCAGGTGATCCCATCACGCTCTGGATCATCTGGGCCGATCCCTGTCGCGGCGGAGGATAATGAGGGCCTTGAGCTTGCGGGTCGATGTCTCGGCGATGAAGACGAGCTGAAACTGCCTCTTTTCCCAGTAGGTCCACTCCAGCTCCGAACCCACGGTCCTCGTCTTCTCGGGGGGGCCGAGGGCCTTCTCCAGCCGCTGCAGGTCCCACTCCCCGTCTATCCCATGGGTGATCTTTCCCGAAAAGGCCGCGTACCTTGCCTCCGGCCGAAGGAAGATGTAAGCGCGAACGAAACGGGCCGAAACGGGATCGTACTCCTTGCCCTCGCTGTCGAAGGCGATCTCCATCCCCTTGCTGTAATACTTCATGTAGAGTCTGGGCGGCCTCCAGAACCATCGGGGAGATCTTCCCTCCTCCTGAGGGGGGCCTAGGACATGGATGACCTCCTGTGGTGAGAGGTCCGGGGTGAGGGCCATGCCCTTGAGCCTGAGCCCATCCAGGTCCAAGGAGGTCGGAGAACATGCCCCAAGCCCCAATAGGAGCCACAAGACGGCTGTTCGGGTAACCCGGTTCACTTACTCGCTCGAATTCGCTCGCACAGATCCAACTATTCCCACTCGAGGGAGAAACGAGAGAATCACCCAAAGCGGCTCAAAGCAGAAACGGGTGATATCACTTTATCGCCCCTTTTTCCTTGTAATACCTCTCGGCACCGGGGTGCAATGGAATCCCGTATCTGACCAAGTTGGAGGCCTCTTCGGGAACGAAATCCTTGAATCCTGCGTGGACCTTGACTAGGGCCTCTTTGTTCTCAACCACGGTCTTGGTCAGCAGGTAAGCCACCCTTGGGTCCAGGTCCCTGTGAGCTATGAGGATGCTGGGGAAGCCCACCATGGGGACAGGGGCATCCTGCCCCTTGAAGACATTGGCCGGAAGCACCATCTCCTCGTACCCGCTGGTGGCCATCTTCTTGCGGACCGGCTCCTCTATGGGCAGGAAGACCAGACCCGCGGTCACTGCCAGCTCCGAGATCGCCGGATGCCCAGCGGTTATGACCTGGATCCAGACATCGGCCTTGCCGTCTATCATCTGCGCCTTAGCGACCTCTGTGGAAGTTGGGGTGTATGAACCTCCCCACCCGAGGAAATCTTGCAACGACACCCCGTAAGCATCGAACAGGAGCCTGATGGAGTACTCGGCCGTGCTTCCCACAGGCTGGCTCACGATCCTCATGGGCAGTTTCTTTTGCAGGGCTTCACGGAAAGATGTGATCCCGGAGCGCTTGGTAGCAACCATTCCCAGGTAATACCTATCCAACTGGCCGACCAGGCCGGTTATCTTGTCGATCTTCCTGTCGTAGGCGAGGACGCCTCGTACGGCCCAATTGGCGATGGCAGTGAAGGAGATGGCGATCTCAGCATCCCCTTTGTCGATAAGGAAAGAGTTGGCCGGACCGCCCCCGTAAGGCAGGACATCGATGGTCGAGCCTTTGGGCAAGGCATCTCGCCAGAGCTTCGCGAAGTTCGCGCCGTACATGTACCAAGCACTCCCCAAATCCTGTGTGGCCAGCCGGAGATGAACCGGATCCTTGATTTCTTGTGCCAAGGCCGTGGGGGACACGGAGAAGGAGAGCACGAGAACCGTCAGCATGAGATGCCTGCGTTTCATGTCCTTTCCTCCTGTCATTACCTGATCGACCTCAGGGACGTCCTTCAGCGCAAGGGTCCATGGAGCCCCCCCACCCCGAATATGGCTTCAATACCCTGGGCAGAGGACGATGTCAACCGTTTCGGCGTGTGACAGGGTACTTGGCTTCCTCATTGAATTGGCACTGGCGCACCGGGTGTGATAGGCTGAGTTCGTGCCGAGGCAAGCGAGGCTGGATGCGCCTGCTGGTTTCCACCACTTGATCGGGCGGGGGATCGAGGGGGCCGAAGTCTTGCGCAAAGACGAGGACCGAGAGGGTTGCGGCCCGGCGGTTACTCGAGTAAGGGGTGGGATGCTGCCTTGGGCTCGCCACCTCCTCTCTTGGTCGACTAGCCGAGTTCGAGGGGCCGCTGGACCTGAGCCGATATCCGTGGTCGAATGTAGAGTCAAGGAGACCCAAGCAAGGGCCGCGGGGTGAGGCAGCACTGGAGGGCATCCGGTGGGCGATGGAGTCATGGCCAGGACCTTCAGGATCGCCCCGATGTCCCCAACGGTCATGGCCCTGACGCTCCTTCTCCTGGGGCTCCCCCCGGCGTTTCTCGTGGCCTCCTTTTTAGGGACATGTCTGCTGACCATCCCGGCTCTGCTCATTATCGCCGTTTACGCCTGGGTGTGGCTCCGCTTTCGACCTGCCCGGTTCGTCGTGCACCCGGGAGGGCTCGAGGTGATCTGGCCGCTCAAGCGTCGCACCATCCCCAGAGATGGCATCCTGAGCGTTCGAGCAATGGACAGACAAGACTTGAAGAAGGAGATCGGATGGGGCGTCAGGGTCGGTGCCGGCGGGCTATGGGGCGGGTTCGGGTGGCTTTGGACCAAGCGGCGCGGGTTAGTGCAGATGTACGTCTCGCGCACTGATCGTTTTGTCTGGATCGAGTGCATTGGCTCGAGACCTTGGTTGATCACCCCGGAAAGGCCCGAGGATCTTGTTCGCGAGCTATCAAGTCGGATTGTCCCTTCGTGATACGCGATACTTGGGTCTCTTCTTGGAAGCCGTGCCCCTGGAGGAAGCCCTTTGTCCGGCAGGGGCGGGTTAGAAGCCCACCCCAGCCGGCGCC
>CAZOXN010000269.1:0-4635 GCA_964583655.1 uncultured Desulfarculaceae bacterium
GCAGGGCTACCTCATCTTCAAAAAGACAGCGCCCTTTCTCCCCTTGGCCCCTTCTGCCTCCCCTGAGATGTCAGGCTCTGCAAGGAAGATGCGCTCTGGCGCCACACCCCCTGAGACCAGGATCAAGTCCTTTACCGCGGTGGCCCGCCGCAGGGCCAAGGCCCTCAGGTCCTCGTTGGTCACCCTGACCCGCCCCATGAGATAGGCCTCCATCTCCTGAGCCAAGGGATAGGCCTCTCCCTTTCCGACCAAGGGCAACATGGACCCCACCCGGGAAAGGATTCCAGGGGTCTCCTTCTTGCCTTCCCGTCTCATCTCCGCATCGTAGACCAGGCGCAGCAACCTCTCGCGCTCTTCGGGTTGGATCTGCAGGTCCTGGATGGGGGGGAGGGGCTGATTCTTCTTCTCCATCTCGGCCAGCTTATGCCTCTTGAGCATCTCCAGGACCGCTGCCCGCCTGAGCTCCATCCCGTCCCCTTCGGGGTCGGCCGATCCCTCCAATTCCACCTCTGCCTCCGGCCGCTCGTACAGGGCCTTGGCCAGTGCCTTCAGTTTCTCCTCTGCCTGTTTGCCCGCTTTCCAACTCCCCCTATCGAACTCGACAAGGAGGGTCTCGCCTTCTCCCTTGAAGAGATCCCCCAGGAAGGCGAAGGGGGCGGTGACGATCTTGGTGAGGAGCCCTGTGAGCGCGCTCCCGACCAGGGCCCCCAGATCGAACTGTGGGTCGTCGATGTTTCCTGTCACTGGTAGGTCCACCACGATCTGCCCTTCACGGTTCTTCAACACTGCCACGGCGAGCTTGATGGGCAACTTGAGGGCATCGGGGCTCTCCACCCTTTCCCCAAGGGTCAATTGATCCAGGAGGACCCGGTTCTTGGAATCGAGCTTCTTGTCTACTATGAGGTAGTCCAGGTCCAGGAAGAGCTTCCCCTTTTTTATCTTGTAACCGACGTATCTCTGCGAATACGGGTTCATGCGGATCAGGTCGATGTCCTTGAACCGGATCTTGACGTCCACGAATAGTTCCCTGCGCAATGGGTTGATCTTGCCGGTGATCTCCAGCGGGGACTGGTGCTCTAGCTTTCCGGCGAGTTCCAGGTCGCTCAGCTTGGTCTCATCCGAGCTCAGCTCCGAGACCGTCCCCTCGATCTCCAGCATGTTCGCCTCCACGTGAGGCCGGATGGTCCGGTCCAAGAAGTAGATCTGGCCACCCTTGAGCAGGACCTTGCCTATGCGGATGGGGGGAGAAGCCGTTGGCGAGCCCTGGGCTGTGGCATGCCCCTCGTGCTCCTCGGTATCCCGGAGGGCCTGGGCCTGTGGCTCATGGCCCTTTGCCACCACGTCCTGGACGTTCAGGGTCCCGTCCTCCCTGATGACGATGCGGGAGTAGAAACCCTGCAAGGAGATCTCGCCGATTTCCAGGGAGAGGGGAGACGGGACCAAGTCCACCCCTTTCACCTGCAAGGAGTTCCATTTCAGGAATTCTTCACCGCTGTCCTTTTCCTCGGAGGCGAAGTTCGAAGACGTCAGGTCCCCCCTGTATCTCATGGAGGGTCCCTGCCCAGCCGGTCCCGATAGGGTCAAGCGCCCCTTGGTGGATATCTCCCCGCTCTTCAATCGAACCCTGACGTCCTCCGGGACGTAAGGCCTGAAAGGGGAGAGATCCACCCCCTGGACATCAAGGCGGATATCGGCAGCCATGGGGTCCATCGAGACCTCGCCCTGCGCCACCAAGGAGCCCTTCTCGTTGAGCAGCAGCGACATGCTCAGCTTGCTCTTGGTGCCGGGGGATGTCGAGATTTCCTGCACGGACAACCTCATCTGTCTCGCTCGGATGCTCACCGGCTCCTCGGGCATGCGGTCCAAGAGGTCGATGGCATAGTCTTCCAGCAGGAGACGCTTCACCGTTACATCCCAAGGGGGACTCTGGGCCCCGCCAGACCCAGTGCGAAGCGCCTCCTTCGCTGTGGGACGGGCGGCGAGGAGTCCCTCGAGGCTCAACCTCCCCTCCTTGGAGCGTGCGGCGGAGAGGGATCCGCCACGGGTAGCCACCTCGCTCACCAGGAGCTTCCTGTCCGGGAGATAGAGCTCCGCGTCCTTGACCGAGATCTCGCCTACCCTCAGGAAGTCCTCCCTCTCGTCCTGCCTTCTGAGACGGAGATCCAGGACAGACCCGGCCCTGACCGTAGCCTTGAGGTCGGCAGGGTCACTGGCAATCGAGAGTGCATAATGGGCCTCGAGCCCCAGGCGCCCTTCCTGGACCTCGAAGGCCACCCCCTCGGCGTAATATGGGGCGTACCTGCTCAGGGCCAAGCCCTTGACCTCGACGACGCCTTCGGACCTTAGCGGGTTCAAGGAGAATTGCCCCCTCGCCCTGAACCCCTCATCCAGGTCGGTCGTCCCTGACACTTCGAAGGTCGAGGGCTCGTTGCCCCTGGTGGTGAAACCCTCCAAGGTAACCTCGAGATCCCTCAGGGTCGCCTGGAAGGGCCGCGGGAGAAAGAGGTCGGAGATTATGGCCCTGCCTTGGGTCACCCGGACCTGGTCTAGCTCCAGGATGATGCCTTCCGGCTCGGGCCCCTCCGGCCTTTCCCCTCCTCCATGATCGCCCCCTGGAAAGAGATGGTGGAGGTTGAGCTCACCGGTGGGTCCCCTCTCCAAGTATACCTGTGGGGATTGGAGGAGCACCTTGGAGACATGGATCTTGCGTGCAAAGGGCAGTGCCTCAGCCACCGAGACCTCGGCGTTGGGGAGCCTGAGGATCGATCTTCCCGAGACGTGTTCGGCCTCCAATGATCTCAGGTATATGTCTCCGCCTCCTTTGACAAGCGCCTTTCCATCCGGGCCGACGGAGTGAGATAGCTTCACCTTCACGTCGAGGAAACCCGAAGGGAGCCGCAATTCGGTGTTGATGGGGAAGTAGGGCAGGTACCGGGGGAGGGAGAGATCGGTGAGCTCCAAATCCAGATCTATCTCCATGGATGGGGAGAAGGGCCTGATCATGGCCTTGACGGCGAGGGGGGAACCGTTGAGATGCGAGGAGAGGGAAGCCGCAACAGCCGGTTCCTCGCCGGCCTTGAGGCTTGAGAGAAACGGGATCTCCAGATCTATGCGGGTGACCTCGTGCCTCTGACCCAGCGCCCGGTCCCAAATATCCACGCGGCCATCGAGGATCCGGACCCCACGGATGAGGAGCCTCGGCGGCTTGAATTCGGTTCCTTGCCCTCGGGACCTCTCATTTCTTCCCACGAGATCGGAGAAGTTGAAGAGACCTCCCTCCAGCCGGATCAGGCTCAAACGGGGCCTCCAGAGGGTCATCTCCTTGACGACCAAAGCCCTGCGAAACAACGACCCCCACTGCACGTCGAGATGGAGCCCCTCCAGGCCAAGAAAAGTCTCCGAGGAGTCCTTTTCTTGCACGGAGAGGCCTCTCACATGGAGGGATAGGGTGTAGGGATTGAACGTGACCTCCTCGACAAAAACCTTCCGCATAAGATCCTTGGACAAGGAATCCGTCAGGAACCATCTCGCCACAGGCGGGACGACCAGGAACCCCAGGGCAGTGTATGTCGCAACGGCTAGGATCACTGCCAAGAGGATAACCCTCAATCCCCTGTGGCGTACTGCCTTGGCCAGCATGGCCCTCATTCCGTCACGCCTCGCCCCCGTTGCATGCTCGCCATGGTGATGGTGTCCTTGCCTGCCTCCTTGCTCCTGAACATGGAGTGGTCGGCCAGGCGCAACAGCTCTGCCTTGTCGAAGGCGTCCTCAGGGTAGTTGGCCACCCCGAAGCTGGCCGTGACCTTCACCTCACGTCCCTCCTCGCGCAGGAAGAGCGCCTCGGTGAGCGCCCTCCGGATGGCCTCGACCTTCTCCAGGGCCAGGGCCTTGCCCTGTTCGGGCAGGAGGATCACGAACTCGTCCCCCCCATAGTGTACCAGACGATCCGCCTCATCGAGGTTGGAGGCTATGACGCCTGCCACCTCCCTCAAGACCTTGGTCCCCATGAGATGGCCGTGGGCGTCGACCACCTGTTTGAAGTCGTCCATGTCCAGGAAGACCAGAGAGAGCTGTCCCACCCTGTGAGAGACGGGTTCCAGGAGCCACTCCAGGTGCTGGTGGAGAAAGCGCGTATTGTAGAATCCCGTCACCGTGTCTGTCAGGGCCAGGTCGGCCATCTTGCGGTAGTTGAGGGCGTTGCCGATGGCGATGGCCAGGTAGTCCGCCAGGATAGAGAGCGTCATCATGGAGTGCTTGTGAAAGAGCGTCGGGTCCTCGGGATTGATGACCTCCACGACCCCGATGACCGACCCCTGGATCTTGAGGGGGAGGCAGATGATGGATCGCGTCACGAATCCGGTGAGACGATCCGCCTTCGGGCTGAACCTCGGGTCCTTTTTCACGTCTTCCACCAGGATCGGCTCGCCCTTCTCCGCGACTGTCCCAGCAATGCCCTCTCCGAGCTTCACCCGCAGGTGGGACAGGGCCTCCTTTTCCACCCCAGCCACCACCTCGAACTTGAGCTCCTTTGTCTTGGGATCCAGGAGAAAGATGGTCCAGTTCTTGGCCGGTATGAGTTCACTGAGGCGCTCCAGGACGATCCGCTGGCCGATCCCCTCGTGGGTGGTGCCGTAG
>CAZOXN010000270.1:0-4626 GCA_964583655.1 uncultured Desulfarculaceae bacterium
TCGGTGCGGAGCTGGCCCTCATGGGGAGCGCAACCTTGCTCCTGGCCTCCTGCCGAGAGGCCTGGGGGTGGGGATGGGCCGTGGCGTCCATGGCGTTGTTCCTCCTGTTTTTCGTGCTCCTGGGGGAGTTGGTGCCGCAGGCTATCGTGGCGAGGACGTCTCCTCTCTGGGTCCCGTTGATGACTCGGGTGATCCATTTGGCTCATAAGCTGGTCTTTCCGTGGATCCTGATGCAGCGGGCAGCCATGGTCCTCGGCAGCAAAGAGGCGGGCGGAGAGAAAGGGGCCGAACCTCACATAGTCTCGCGCCAGGAGTTGAGTTGGCTCATCAGGGGGCAAGGCAAGGGGGCCGACCTCCTCGAAGAAGAGAGGCGCATGATCCACCGCATCTTCCGTTTCTCGGAGGCGCAGGTCAGAGAGGTTATGATCCCCCTCATCGACGTGGTGGCCGTAGAGGAAGGTGCAACGGTCTTGGACGTGATCCGTCAGGTGGAGATAGAAGGTTACTCGCGGTTTCCGGTATACCGAGAGCGTGTCGATAACATCCTGGGGATCGTAAGGAGCTTCGACCTCCTGGAGGCCCCCCTCGAGGAGGGAGTTTTTTCCTTCCTCAGGAAGGTGCCCTTCGTCCCCGAGACCATGCCCGTGGATGAGTTGATGTTGCAGCTCCAGAGGGAAGGGGGCCACATGGCAGTGGTGGTGGACGAGTACGGAGGGGGCGTGGGGATCGTGACCATGGAAGACCTCCTGGAGGAGATCGTCGGAGAGATCGAGGATGAGTACGACATCCAGGAGTCCCATTTCAGGAAGCTCTCATCACATCAGTTCCTGTTCAACGGCAGGGTGGGGATCGAAGAGGTAAACGAGCTGACCGGGCTCCTCATCCCCAAAGAGGACTACGAGACGCTGGGTGGCTTCCTCCTCAAGGCGTTCAGGAGGGTCCCCAAGGAGGGGGAGTCCCTCATCTACAGGGATGCCCAATTCACCATCCAGAAGGCGGATGAGCGCTCGATCCAAGAGGTGATGATACAACTCCCCAGGGGAGAGGGGCACAAAAAGGCAAAGGGTGACACGTGAGGGGCCGGGGAGTTCTCTTCGTCAAGGGCGCCTTGGGTCCAGATGCCCTTGACGCAACAGGAGATGATCCAGCGCTCGGAGGTGGATGTGCAGGAGAGGATTAGGGCCATCCTGAGGGAAAGCGTGAGGGTGAAGCAGGAGTTCCTCGATGGCCCTTTGGATTCGGTGGTTGGGGCCGTGGAGATGCTCTCCAAGGCCTTTCGCCAGGGGCACAAGCTCCTCCTGTTCGGAAACGGAGGGAGCGCTGCTGACGCACAGCATATCGCAGCCGAGTTCGTGAATCGTTTCCTGAGGCCTCGACCACCCCTGCCTGCCATCGCCCTCACCACTGACACCTCGGTCCTGACCAGCATAGGCAACGATGAGGCCTTCGAGGAGATCTTTGCCAGGCAGGTCGGGGCCCTGGGCCTTGCCGGTGATGTGGCTTGGGGAATCTCCACCAGCGGGGAGTCCCGCGATGTGGTGCGAGGCCTCGAGGAGGCCCTATCCCGAGGGCTCTGGACCATAGGGATGACAGGGGGCACGGGCGGGGAGGTGGGGCGGATAGTTCACCACTGGATCCACGTCCGCTCTGCCCTGACGCCCAGGGTCCAAGAGGCCCACATAGCCATCGGACACGTCATCTGTCAATTGGTAGAAGAGTCGCTCTTTGCCGAGGTCGCTGAGGTGATGAGATAGATGTCTCCCCTGGATCGCAAGAGACTGCGGACGTATCCCCTGGGGCATAGGCAGAGCAAGGTCCGCGTGGAGCTTTTTGCGCGACCTCATCGTCCCGGGGACTCGGTGGCGAAGTTCCTGGAGGGTCTGCCAGGTTTTCTCGGGGCCAGGGACCTGATGGAGGTGGCCCGGGCGGTGGTGATGGCCAGGGGTGCGGGCAGGCCGGTCTTGGTGGCCATGGGGGCCCACGTCATAAAGGTGGGCCTATCTCCGGTGATCAAAGACCTGCTGGATGAAGGATGGATCTCGGCCCTGGCCATGAACGGGGCCGGGATGGTCCACGACTTCGAGATCGCCATGGCCGGCCACACATCGGAGGACGTGGATGCGAGCCTCGGGGCCGGGGATTTCGGGATGGCGGAGGAGACAGGGAGGACACTGAACCAGATGATCAAGGAGGGGGTCTCTGGTGGGGAGGGACTGGGCGAGGCCGTGGGGAGGGGTCTCGTGAGGATCGGGGCCCCTTTTGCCGAGCAGAGCCTCCTGGTGGCCTCGATAACCGCGCGGAGGCCTGTCACGGTGCACGTGGCCTTGGGGACCGATGTGCATCACATCCATCCAGAGGCCAGCGGCTCTGCCATAGGAAAGGGGAGCTACGAGGATTTCCTGAGATTCTGCGAGCGGGTATGCGGCCTGGAGGGCGGGGTGCACATCAATCTTGGGTCCGCTGTCTTGCTGCCGGAGGTGTTCCTGAAGGCATTGACCTTGGCTCGGAACCTCGGTCATCCCCTGAGGGACATAACCACCGTGAACATGGACTTCCTGCAACACTATCGTCCCATGACCAATGTGGTGCGACGGCCCACCGCCAGCGGTGGAAAGGGTTATGCCCTGACGGGGCACCACGAGCTACTGGTGCCGTTGCTCGCTGCCGCGGTGAAGGAGGAGGCCAGGAGGCTCGGGATTCGGCCTGCCCCCGGTCACTGGCCTTGACATAAGCCCTGGGGTTAAAATAGTCTATTAGGGACTCGCGTTTTCCAGGGGGGCAAATGGCCAGGAAAGAGATAGCGGAGGCAAGAGGGCAAGCCCCGAAGGCCCCGCCCCGCACTGCGCTGAATCTTCCCATAAAGTACCTGGTCATCAGCGGGCGGGACGAGATGAAGATCTCCAGGAGCGTGGACGGAAGGGTGGAAGATATGTCGCTTTCAGGGGTGGTATTCAAGGCCCCATCCATGAAGATCGATGACCTCCACCTCTCTTACGACGAATCCCCGGTGGTGAGGAACAAGATTACCATGGAGATCGACCTCCCCGGCAGGCGCAAGGTCACCGCCATTGGCGAGGTGTCTTGGTATGAGCGTTCCTTCGTGGCCAAGGACCAGGTATACCATGTCGGGGTTACCTTCAGGGAGATGAGTGCTGACGACCGCAACTCCTTGAAGGAATACTTGGTAGCTGCGAAAAAGGCCGTCAAGGCCTTGGATCTGGATGTCTGATGTCTGGTCGCTGAGCCCTTTTCCTCCGGCCGAGAGGGTGGGGGCTCAGAAACGATGAGAAGGGGAAAGGGGATGCCTATCTACGAATACGAGTGTCTGAAGTGTCACAGCGAGTTCGAGGAGATCGTCTTCGGCAACGGCGACGGGGTGAAGTGTCCGTCCTGCAAGAGCGGCAAGGTCAGGAAGCTCATGTCAGCAGCCGCGTTCAAGTGCGACGGCCACTTCGTGAGCACGGCCTCCTCTGAGGGGTGCTCGAGCTGTTCGTCTCACTCCTGCAGCACCTGCAAATAGGACTGGCCAACTGCCATAAGGATGATGGGCCCCCTCCTGGGGGCCCACTTTTTGTGGGGCCCCTGCCGGTCAGCGATTCCACTGGACGTGCAGGGTCTGAAGGCCCTTGCCTACGTTTGCCTTGACCGCCTTCCGCTGCTGTCCCATGGAGGCCTGGATCGTGTATTCCCCATCGGGCAGCTTTACGAGGAACCACGGGCCCTTGGAACGAGCGGAGAGGAGGACCTTGCCGCTGGGTTCCTGGATCTGGACCTGGATGTCCGAGAGATACTCCCTGGAGGTCATGGCGAAGACGAGCTTGAGGTTGAAGTCTTTGGCCTTGGCATCCATTGCCGCCCGCTCCTCGAGCCCTATCCCTCCGCTGAGGAAACGGATGCCCCCTTGTATCTCCTCGGCTACCATCGACGGCTCCGCTTGGGCCATGACAAGGCCTGGCGCCGCAACGGCCATTCCCAGGGCCAGGACCAGAAGTATCTTCACCATGGCTTCACCTCCCGGCAGGATTGACGCGCTTGCTGGCCGCAAGATAGTCGATACTATAAAATGTCAAGGAACGATTGTCAAAACAAACCGGACGGGGCTTTTGATACCTCGGCGTCGAGTCGCCGGAAGGGCCCTGTGTCCGGGAGTCCCGCGTTCGGCGGGATCAGGGGTGGGGCATTCGTCGGGGGTGAGGGGCGAGGATTACGGGGGCGCGGTGCCCCCACGGAGGTGTCAGGTGATGGAGCGCTGGGAGGTCGTGGAGAAACATGTCGAACTCCTCGGAGGACCGTTTTCCATCAGGAAGGAGCGGGCGGTCCTCCCTTCGAGCGGCGTGGCGCATGAGTTCGTGCTCTTCGAGTCTCCGGATTGGGTGAACGTGGTCCCTGTGACGGATCGTGAGGAGATCATCCTGGTGCGTCAGCACCGCCTGGGAACGGATCGGATGGAGCTGGAGATACCGGGCGGCCTCGTGGACCCGGAGGACCGGGACAACCTGGAAGCCGCCAAGAGGGAACTGTTGGAGGAGACGGGATATAGGGCCAGGTCTTGGTCCTTCCTCGGGAGCGTGTGCCCGAACCCGGCCCTGCAAGGAAACTGATGCCACACCTTCCTGGCCGAGGGAT
>CAZOXN010000271.1:0-4614 GCA_964583655.1 uncultured Desulfarculaceae bacterium
GGCCTGCAAGAACCCCTCGACATTGATCCTGACCATTCTCACCCCCTCCACCGCCTGGACCGCCCTCTTGATCCTAGGGCCCAGGGTGAAGGCCACGGGACACACGACCGATGACGGGCGAAAGGTCAGGCTGACATCCCCATCCTCTCCGACCTGAATGTCCCTGATCAGCCTCATGTCCCATACGTCCCGCGAGGTCTCGGGGTCGACGACCGTCTTCAGCGCTGCGATCACCTGTCCCACCAGGCTCGCATCCATCGCTCGCCTCCTGGCCTTTTCACGGGCCACCGCCCAGGGCCGACCAGTCCCCTCAAGCTGAACCGACGGCCAAGGAGCGCGCCCTATCCCAGATCAGCCTGATCTCCCTGGATGCCTTCCCAGTCGGATCGTGTTCCACGAGGATCCTTCGCTGGACCAAGGCCCTGGGCACCTCGCGATCGTACGGGATCCTGCCCGCAAGCGGGATCCCCTGTTTGCGACAAAAAAGGGCGATCTCCTCGGCCACCTCTGCATTGATGTCCCATTTGTTGATGCATACCGCCGAAGGCACCCTGAAATGGGCCGCCAACTCTGCGACCCTCTTCATGTCGTGGATGCCCGATACGGTTGGCTCGGTGACGATCAGCACGGCCGAGGCCCCCGTTACCGAGGAGATGACCGGACAGCCTATCCCTGGCGGACCGTCCACGATTATCCAATCCAGTTTCCGTTCCTCCGCTATGAGCCTGGCCTCGTGGCGAACCAGGGTCACTAGCTTGCCGGAATTCTCCTCCCCTGCGCCAAGCCTCGCGTGGACAAACGGCCCATAGACGGTGTCAGAGACAAACCACTGGCCACATACGCACTCGCGCATCTCGATGGCACCCGCGGGACAGAAGTGGGCGCACACCGCGCACCCCTCGCACCCCACGGGATCGATCCGGAAGTCCTTGGAGATGGCCCCCGCTCGACAAAGCTCCACACATTGGCCGCACTGGGTGCATAGCCCTGGATCAAGCCACGCCTTGTGCCCACTGCGGAACTCCTCCTGCCTGCGGACCCCGGGCTTGAGCAGGATGAAGAGGTCGGCTGCATCCACATCCGCGTCCGCCAGGACCTTGCTTTCTGCCAGCGCGGCGAAACAAGCGGCGATGGTGGTCTTCCCAGTCCCGCCTTTACCGCTGATGATCACCACTTCTCTCTGCAATCTCACGCCCTCCCCAGGTTACAGGCCTCGAGCCTGCCCGACACGGCTCGATCCTTGTGCCTTGGCCCTGGCCAGTTCGATCCTTATCCGCTGGTAGAGGTTCAGGAACTCCCACCTGTAACCGGGATAGACGTCCACAACCATCTCCCCCCTGGAATAAGCCTCGGCGATCCCTCGGTCCTCTGGGATCTCCAGGAGGATCGGCAGCCCTTCCCTCCTACAGAGCTCGTGGAGCTCCTCGCTGTCCAGGTCGCAGCGGTTCACCACTACCCCATGAGGGACCCCCAACGAGCGCACCACCTCCACCGCCAGCATCAGGTCATTGATCCCGAACGGGGTCGGTTCGGTCACCATGACGCAGTAATCCGTGTCCCTCACCGCTGTGATGACCGGGCACGAGGTCCCGGGCGAGGCATCGATGATGACTATGCGGTCAGCCATGGCCAGCCTGCGAGCCGCCCTGATCAGGGGAGGGGACATGGCCTCACCCACCCGCAGCCTCCCATGGACGAAGGCCACCCCGTGGGCCACGCCCTCCTCGAGGACCCCGAGCACCCGAGGTGACTCCCCTATGGCCTTTTCCGGGCACACCAGGCCGCATCCGCCGCAGCCATGACACATCTCCGGAAAGCTGAGCACCTCCTTTCCCACGATGACGATGGCCGAGAAACGGCAGAACTCCGCGCATTGCCCGCAGTAGGTGCACCTGGAGAGGTCCACCTCCGGGACCGGCAATGAAACCTCGGTGACCCTCTCGATCACGGGCTTGAGAAAAAGATGGGCATTGGGCTCTTCCACATCGCAATCGATGAGCTGCGCACGGCTGCCCAGGCACCTGGCCAGATTCGTGGCTATCGTGGTCTTGCCGGTGCCCCCCTTGCCGCTGGCTACGGCCAAGATCATCGCCGATCACCCCTGGGTCGGTAGAGCCGTTTCCACGGCTCCCGCTGGCACTGCAGTGCATCCTTGAGGGCCGCCCTCAAGGTGTTGGCCGCCAGGTCCGCACAGTGGGTATGCTCTATGGGCAGACCGCCGAAGGCCTCGATCACCTTCTTGCCGTCTATCTTCATGGCCTCCTGGAGGGTCTTGCCGCGGGCCAACTCGGTCACCATGCTCCCGCAAGCCACGGTGGCCCCGCATCCATCGGTCATGAATGCGACCTCTTCGATCCTCTCGTTGTTCAGCCTGAGTTGGATCCTCACGGTGTCCTCGCAGATCCCGCTCAGGGTCGCCTCCCCGTCCGGGTTCTCCAAGGACCCGACGTTGCGCGGCCTCAGGGCGTGCTCTACCAGTGTCGGGCTCAAGCCGCTGCCCAATCCCGTCAAGATGGCTTGATCCAGATCGTCCCACGCCTCGTTTGAATCCTTTAACTCCATCCGGCACCCTCCGCTACTCCCCAGGGGATCAGTAGGGATGAGTCCCTACCACGACATCTTTGCCGAAATTCTCCTTGACCATGGCCGCCACCTTGTCGAAATCCAGGGGGCATTGCGCCGTCTTCTTGGCCTTCACCACACAGGTGCCCAGGTGGATCACGTCGAAGTCGCGGTCGATCTCGTGGGCGATCTCCTTCATGAGCTTCAGCTTTGGGATGATGAGCCCCGGACAGTCCCCGCAGTTGCCAAGCGCCACGAGCTCGATCCCGTCGGTATACCGGGAAAACTCGCCCTCCCTCTTGCTGATCCCCTTGAGGCACTTCTCGCATGCCACGCACAACTGGTCCTGGATCCTCTTGCAGCCGATGATGGCGATCCTGGTCATGTCTGTTTCCTCCTTACGCATCATGGCAGGGCCGGACGAGTCCCTTTTTCCGGCGCGGGCCTTTGTTCCAGTCCCTTTTCCCCGTAGGCGCGTTCATGCCCGTAGAGGGTTTCCCGGCCTCGCGGTCGCCTGGAAATGGCAGGGCAGACGCGCGCTTCCTCAGTGGTCACAGACGTTGGGGCCTGTCTTTAGGGTCTGGCTCAGGTATTGCTCCACCACGGCCTCGGCCGGCAGGTTGGGGGCGCCTGTCAGGACCTTTATCCCGTTCTGGGAGAAAAGGCTCAATGCCCTGGCTCCCATCCCCCCTGCGATGATCACGTCCACGCCCAGTCCGTGAAGCCACCGAGGCAGCACTCCTGGTTCGTGAAGCGGGGGGGTGAGCAGCTCCTTCCCCACGATACGGCCTTGATCCACATGCACGATGGCGAACTGCTGGCAGTGGCCGAAGTGGTTGCAAAGGACCCCCTCAGCCAGCGGAATTGCCACTTTCATGATCTCTCCCTCCTCAATCCAGACTCGAATACTTCCGTTATCGGATCCATCACGACGGCCCCGCAGGAGCTCGGCCCGCCAAGAAACGCGCCCCCGGCTCGCCATGACATGCCACATGGAGAACGCAAGCCGGACG
The DNA here is from genome assembly GCA_964583655.1 of uncultured Desulfarculaceae bacterium. Taxonomy (GTDB): domain Bacteria; phylum Desulfobacterota; class Desulfocorpusculales; order Desulfocorpusculum; family Desulfocorpusculum; genus CAZOXN01. The sequence continues at coordinate 3,576 of CAZOXN010000271.1, forward strand.
AGAACTCCACAAGGAGCCTTTGCCTCTCTCAGCCCTTCTCTTTGAGTCTCAGCGCCTCCTTGACCAGCGCCTTCTCGTGGTCGTAATTGACCACGCGTTGGATCATGATCTTCTGTGCCATCACCGGGCCTGCGCCGTGCCATGTGGCCACACCATGCTGTCCTGCGGTCCAGTTCTGGAGCAGCTTGTGGACCTTGAGGATGTTCTCCGTCGGCTCACCGGACCCGAAGCTGTAGAACTCCTCCACAAAGGCCCTGGTCTCGGGATTCTGGAGTTCCTTCAGAGAGGGGAGGGTCACTATGAGCCCTCCGCCTATGTCGCCCGCCAATGCCAGGACCCGCCAGAAGGCGTTGCAGATGTTGAGCTTGGAGACGTTGCCCATGAGCTCGTCGGGCAGAAAGACCCCGGAGCCCGGGGGCTCCTCCTGGCCCAGCCGGGCCGAGGCCAGACCGCAGGCCCTTCCGGTCTCCCGCAGGGTCACCATCTCCACCAGTTGGTCGTTGATGTGCGCCGCCTTCTCCAGCCCCTTGTACTCCTGGATCAGCTTGCATGCCCCTATGATCAGGTTCATGAACCCCACCTTGCATGTTCCGCCACACGTCATGCGGTGGGTCTTGGCGAAACGCTCGACGAACTTCAAAGAATAAGAGACCTCCCCGCAGTGGAAGACCCTCTCCCACGGGACGAAGACGTTGTCGAATACCACCATGGAGGTCTCCCGCTGGCCGTACAGGGGGTTGCCCAGGTCGTAGATGTCATCGGTCTGCTCCCTCTCGGCAGAGTAAGGAGAGTATTGACAGATGTAGGTGAGGCCGGGGGCGTCCGTGGGCACGGCGAAGGCCACGGCGTAGTCCTCCTCCCCAGGGACCTTGGCGGATTGAGGGAGGACCACCAGCTCGTGGCTGGCGTAGGCCCCGCTTATGTTGATCTTGGCCCCGCGGACAACGATCCCGTCCGAACGCTTCTCCACGACCTTGAGGGACAGGAACGGATCCGGCCATTCCAGGGCCCTCTTCTTTCGATCACCCCTGGGCTCGGT
>CAZOXN010000272.1:0-4591 GCA_964583655.1 uncultured Desulfarculaceae bacterium
GCTCCCAGCACCTAGGAATACAGGCGGTTCCACCCGAACACCTGGCTCCACATGCGCCTCGCTGGCCATCCACACCCCCTGCCGGACCAAGGCCCCAGGGATAGGGATCGGGCACCTGCGATCCAGGGCATCCATGTGGATCTGCCTGTATGCTGCCAGGCTCCCGATATCCTTCCAGTACCCATCCTGCAGGGAACCCCTCATCTCGGATTCCGAGTTGAGGAGACGAAGGTATAACTTGTGAACGTCCCAGGGCTGATGGGGTGGGATGAAGGAGAGGACCTTGGGCTCCATGACCTGGACCCCGAGGAAATCCGCGGGCACTGCCCCGCACCACTCCGATTGGATATGGTCCAGGAATCGCACCACTGCCCCACTCTGGTCCACCCAAACCGCCTTGTCTGGATCCAGGGAGCGATTCTCCTGAAGGAGCATGGTGATGGTGGCCGGGTTCTCCCGATGGTGCCTGACGAGCCCCTGGAAATCCACGCTGCGGTAGGTGTCGGCGTTGATGACGAGGAAGGGCTCGCCCCCCAGTTGTTCCTCCACCTTCTTTATGGCCCCTGCAGTGCCCATGATGGTGGGCTCCAAGGAATAGAGGATCCTTACCCCCCAAGGGCCCCCATCCTTGAGGTGATGGATGATCTGAAAGGGCATGTGGTGGAGGTTGATGATGACGTCACGGAAGCCTTGATCTCTGAGCTGGATGAGATTGTGTTCGATGATGGGTGTGCCCAGCACCGGCATCATGGACTTGGGGATCCAGTGCGTAACAGGGCGTAGACGCGTCCCCAGGCCCGCGGCCAGGAGCATGGCCTTCATGGTCTTTCCTCATCCGCAGTGAGTCGCAGTCTCCTTATATCCCAGGTCTCGAAGGGATTCAATCTGCCGCCCACAGGGGATGATCCCCTGCGGCCAGAGGATCGCCGCAGAAGACAGATGCTCCATGAAGGCGGTTCATGGTAAAGAGGGCCCATGCCGGCAGAAAAATGGGACATTGACATGACGGATGGGAGTTTCGTAAACTCTCCCTCGCCTTGCTGAAGGGCCCTTGGCCGGGGCCCATGCACTCCGCTGTGGCTCTTCCTCGATATCGCCGACACGCGACCGTTGCGCTCCTTCGGATTCGGAAAGGGGGTGGGAGGCGAAGAGAAGTTCACCATGGAGTGGCGGAAAGATCCACGAACATCCCAAGAGCGATGGGAGGTCAGAGATGAGGCGAAGAATCCTCGGTAGATGGTTTCCGGCCTCGGTCCTCGCGCTTGCTGCAGTGGGGGCCGTCTCTTCGACCGCGATCTGTCAGGAAGCCCAGCCTATCGTGTTGGGTTGTCCTTTGGCCACAGGCTTCGTCTATGGATGGGACGCCGAGAGGGGGATCCGTCTCGCAGTAGAGGAGATCAACGCGGCTGGAGGGGTAGCCGTCGCCGGCAAGAAGAGGCCTTTCAAGGTGGAGGTGATCGACACCCGCGACCTGGAGCCAGGGGTGCCGGTGAGCGATGCGCTCCTGGCGGTGGAGAAGCTGATCTTGGAGAGGAAGGCAGACTTCATCATGGGGGGGCCGGTGCGCTCGGAGGCCGCCCTGGCTGCCATGGACTTGCTCTCCAAGTACAAGAAGGTCTCCATATTGACCACCGGGGTCCTGACCCCCAAGTATCATGCACGCGTGGCGGCGGAGTACGACAAGTTCAAGTACTGCTTCCGGATAACGGGCGAATCCATATGGATGGTCAAAGAGATCGTCACCTGTCTCATGGAGATCAAGGAGCGCTTTGGGCTGGACAAGATGTTCATCATGCTGCAGGACGTGGCCCATGCCCGAGCAGGGGGGGATGCCATCGCGAAGCTCTGTTCTGAAAAGGGGTGGAGTGTGACGGGCAAGGAGATCTATCCCACGGGCGCTACCGATTTCTCCATGGGGCTCATGAGCGCCAAGAAGACCCAGGCACAGGTCTTGATCATCTGGATGGACATGCCGGAGACGTCCATCCTTCTCAAGCAGTGGTACGACATGAAGGTCCCGGCGTTGCCTTTCGGTTCTATCATCGCCGCGGCCGAGCAGCCGGGCTTCTGGAAGGCCACCGAAGGAAAGGGGGAGTTCTGCTTGGCGAATGTGGTAAATGCCGGGAATGCCCCTTCAGAGGCCACCCCCTGGACCATGAAGTTCTATAATGCCTACACCAAGAGGTGGAACATCGAACCGGAGGGGTATGGCTCCTCCAGCAGTTACATGGCACCATATGTCCTCAAGGTCGCCATAGAGAGGGCCGGGACCCTGGATCCGGAGGCGGTAGTGGCCGCCCTGGAGAAGACCGACCTGCAAGGCGTGTACGGGGTCATCAAGTTCGACCCCAAGAGCCACCAGGTCATCCCGAGCCTGGATCCGGCGCAGGGGGTCGTTGGGACCATCTTCCAGTGGCAAGCCGGCAAGCGTGTTGTGGTGTTCCCGCAGAAGATCGCCACAGGTCAGATCCAACTGCCACCATGGATGAAGTGAGAGGGATCCTCCTATCCCCCGCCTGGCGAGGGGGATAGGGGGATGGCCCCAACGAGGTGAAGGGGTACCATGGACATCCTGGTCTACGGCCTCATAAACAGCGTCTCGCTGGCCCTCATGGCCCTCGGGTTCACCCTGGTATACGGCATCAGCCGCCTCCCCAATTTCGCCCATGGGGCCCTGTACATCCTCGCCGGGTTTGTCGCCTGGGTCCTCTTGAGGTCTTTGAACCTCGGATACCTGCCATCGGTGTTGATAGCCGTGGCAGCAGTGGGCCTCCTGGGGATGGCCATGTACAGGTTCGTCCTGATCCGTATCCGCGGGATGCCGATCTCGGAGATCATCGCGTCGTATGCCATCGGTCTCTTCATCCTCGAGGGCCTGCGTTGGCGGGGCTTGAAGGGCATGACCTTCACTTTGCCGGTCATTGTCCCGGGGAGTGTGGAGGTCCTCGGGGTCCCGGTGGACTTCCAACGGATCTTGGTGGTCCTCATCACGGCCGCGATCCTCCTGGGCCTCTGGGGCTTCACCCGCTTCACCAAGATCGGGCTGGCCTTGCGGGGTATGGCCCAGGACGAGAGGGCAGCCATGATGCTGGGCATCGACTCCGATGCCATGGCCACGGTCGCCAACGGCCTCGGCTCTGCGCTGGCCGCGGTGGCAGCCATCGTCCTACTACCCCTTGGGAACATAGTGGTGGAAGGGGGGTACCACGTGCTCATCTTCGCTATCGCGGTGTGCGTCGTGGGGGGGTTGGGAAGCTGGGCCGGCGCTGTGTTCGCCTCGTTCCTCATCGGTTTCGCGCAGATCCTCACAGTGGTCTATGTACAGTCGCACTTCCAATTGGTCGTGGCCTTGCTGGCCATCATAGTCACCTTGATCGTGAGGCCATCCGGGCTTTTCGGGAGACAGAAGGAACTGGAGGAACGCGTGTGACCGCCAGCAGGGTTGAGAGGCGATTTCAGGACCCAGGGCTCAGGGGTCAGAAGAAGGGGGGGACACTCACTACCTCGCCTATTGATAGGCCAACGATGTGCTGAGGGGTCTTTGGGCGTCATGGAAGAGGGACAAAGACGCAAGGAACGGATAGACCGCGGGGTCAAGGTGAGGACCGAAGGGATCTACGCCGTCTCCTCCTGGAGGGAGGCGGCATACCTGGTAGTCCCGCGAGCAGGGCTCATCGTTGGCCTGCTGACCAGCCGTGAGGGCGCGACGATCGTGCGCATGAGCTTTGCTGGCCAGTTGCCGTCGATCTTCACAGACGTGGCCGGGCCGCCAATCGAGGCCGTGTTTACCCCGCTGGATGGCAGCTGGCGGGTGCGCTACCCTGCGGGCCAGCTAACAATGGAGTCGCTCGGGCCAGACCTGGCGATCTTCATCGGTGAGAACCGTGCGAACTATGCCGCAGTCGACTGGTATGTGGCGAGCGGCGACGAGTATGGCACTACCGGTGAGAACCTGCGCAACCGGGCGCGCGATACGCTGGCGCGCATCTACAGCGCGCCGGTCAGCGCGATCGACATCCTGGCCAGCCCGCCATCCCCCTGGCAGACCGGCCTGACGTTCCGCACCGCGCGCGGCTCGGTGGGCACCGCGCTGTATGCCCAGCCGGGCCGCGCTACCGGCGACTACCGGGTCTACGGATTCATCTTCGCGCACAACGAGAACCTGGCTGCCGAGGTGCGCCCGATGCTGGAGCAGATGCTGGCCAGCTTCGAGATCCTGGCCGCGCCGCCCCCTGGTGACGCTACCCACGCCGCAGCTGTGGCCGTGCAGCAGTTGATGGCTGCGCTGCACGAAGCCCGCTACGCGGATGCCGCGGCGCTGTTTGCCAGCCCGGACCCGCGCTTCAACGAGCAGTTCGGCGCCGCCAGCACGTCCGAGGCCCTGCAGATCATGTGTACCGCCGGCTACCTGTGCCTGCCGGTGCGCAGCGTCGTATCGGTGCAGGAAGAGCAACCGGGCGTGTTCCTGGTGGTTGTGGAGCTGGCCAACCCGGACGGCAGCGCCTTCGTGCTCTCGCCGCTCGTTCAGGGCGCCGCGCCGCGCAGCCAGTTTCCCTTCAACGTGCGCCAGACCGCGGCCGGCTTTGTGGTC
>CAZOXN010000273.1:0-4588 GCA_964583655.1 uncultured Desulfarculaceae bacterium
GTACTGCGGGCAGATATCCCTGGGGCACAACGGCGTCTTCGCCATAGGCGCGTATTCCACGGCCATCGCCACGAGGTGGCTGGGATGGCCGCCCTTGGCCGGAATGGGGATCGGGGTCCTGGTCACGTGTCTCATATCCTTTTTGGTGGGACTCCCCACCCTGCGCCTCAGGGGTTACTACCTGGCCATAGCCACCATGGGTTTCGCCTTCATCGTGGAGTCCCTGGTAAAGACCGAGTACTTCGGAGGATCCTCCGGCATCACCAAGATCCCTGCCTTCAGCGCCTTGGGCTACACGTTCGAGACGGACCGAAGCTTCTATTACTTGGTATGGGGGATCGTATTCGCATCGGTGTTGCTCTGCCTCAGGATAGGGGGGACCGCCCTTGGCAGGGCCATGAAGGCGGTCCACACCGACGAGGAGGCCGCCACCTGCATGGGGGTCAATGTGGCGAGGATCAAGATGCAGGCGTTTGTCCTGAGCGCGGCCCTGGCGGCCATCGCAGGGAGTCTGTACGCCCACTACGGGGGGACCATCGCCCCTAGCAGCTTCAACATCATGGTCTCCGTCAAGCTGCTGCTCATGCTCTATCTCGGAGGACCCGGGACGATCTACGGGGGCGTCGTCGGGGCCTTCATCCTGTTCGCCCTCCCCGAATTCCTCGGTCACCTGGAGAGACTGGAGCTGGCCCTCGAGGGACTGGTGTTCATGCTCATCCTGATCTTCATGCCTGGCGGCCTCGTGGGCGGCATAGGCCGCTTGCTTGCCCTGCGAAGGGCTCTCGTTGTGAGGCCGGGCCGCTGATCCTTCCGGCCTCACGGGGCAGACGGGCCTGTCTTGCGGCCCGTGGTTAGTCATGGGGGTGGCGGGATTTCTCTCAGCTTCAGGTCTGGGCCCTGCCTGCGCCGAGCGGGGCGCGGCAGGCAGGCAAGCCGCTCCGAGAAACGCCGCGGCCCTGTGATCGTTCAATGCGGCTCTAGGTGAAGGAGATGGGCGAGTCCATCTTGATCGGGACCGAGATCTACAAGAACTTCGGCGGCCTTCAGGCCGTCTCAGGGGTGAGTTTCGAGGTCCCAGCAGGAAAGATATTCGCCATCATCGGTCCCAATGGCGCAGGCAAGACCACACTGTTCAACCTGATCTCCGGGGTCTTCCGGGACTATCGGGGAGTGATCCTCTTCTGCGACGAGGCCATCGATCACCGCCCCGGCCATGTCATCGCGGCCAAGGGGATCGCCAGGACGTTCCAAAACGTGCGTCTGTTCAAGAACCTCTCGGTCCTGGAGAACGTCATGGTGGGGTGCCACGGTTGGATCCGGCCGACCCTATGGCGGACCCTGTTCGGGTTCGGGGGTGTGGAGAGACAGGAACGCGCGGTTGCACAATGGGCCACAGAGATGCTGAGGTTCGTGGGGCTCGAGGGACGCCTCGACCAGGACGTGTCGTCCCTGCCCTTGGGAGAGCAAAAGCTCGTGGAGGTCGCCAGGGCCTTGGCCGCCAGACCCAAGTTGCTCCTGCTCGACGAGCCAGGCGCGGGTCTCAACGACGCCGAGATGGAGAAGCTCAAGGGGATCATGTTCAAGATAAAGGAGCAGGGCATCACCCAGATCGTGGTCGAGCACAACATGAATTTCATCATGAGCATATCGGATCGGATCATGGTCCTGAACTTCGGGATTAAGATAGCCGACGGGACACCCCAGGAGATCGTCCAGAACGAGAAGGTCATCGAGGTCTATCTGGGCCGGGAGCGGGACCTTGCTTGAGCTGATAGAAGTCACTTCCGGATACGGGAAATTCAAGGTGCTCAAGGGCATCTCCATCCGGGTGGGACCCGGCGAGACCGTCTGCATCGTTGGGGCCAACGGGGCCGGCAAGACGACCATCATGCGGGCCATATCCGGCATCATCCCCATCTGGGAGGGGACCAAGAGGTTCCAGGGCCAGGACGTCACGAGGCTGAGCCCCATGGGGCTGACCAAGAAGGGGATCATCCAGGTCCCCGAGGGGCGATTGATCATATCCGAGCTCTCCGTGGAGGACAACCTGAGGATCGGGGCGTATGCCCGGTACTCGGATAGTACCAGGTCAGGGCTCAGGCAGGACCTCCAGGGGGTCTACGGGTTGTTCCCCATCCTCAGAGACAGGGCCAGGCAGAAGGCAGGGACCCTCTCGGGGGGCGAACAGCAGATGCTGGCCATCGGTAGGGGGCTCATGGGGAGGCCTAAGCTCCTGATGCTCGATGAGCCATCCCTGGGGCTCGCTCCCCTGATGGTCAAGGCCATGTTCGATGTGATCAAGGGACTGCACGAAAAGGGGCTTCCGATCCTGCTCGTGGAGCAGAACGTCAGGGCCGCCCTCTCGGCCTCCACCAGGGGATATGTGCTGGAGACCGGGGCCCTGGTGATGGAGGGGCTCTCATCGGAGCTCATCCAGGACGAGCGCGTGGGCAAGGCGTATCTGGGGGGATGAACCGTCTGGCGAAAGGGGGTGATGACCACACGGTGCGACGATCAGATCCCGGCCCCACCCGGCCGGGGGATTCGAGGATACGGGAACACAAAGACGAAAGGGGGAAGGTCATGAAAAGGATCGGTCTCTTGATGAGCGTCTTATGCGTCGCTGGCCTTGTGCTGGGCGCAAGCCAGGTCTCAGCCCAGGATGTCATCAAGTTCGGGGCGAGCTACGGCATGACGGGCCGCATCGGATGGATCGGCGGCGACTGTGTCGACGGCGCCAAGCTGATCATTGAGGAGACAAATGCCAAGGGCGGCATCAAGGGGAAGAAGATAGAGCTCATTGTCTACGACTCGGAGAACAACCCGGACAAGGCCAGGACCAATTTCGAGAAGCTCATAAAGAAGGATGAGGTGGTGGCCATCCTGGGACCAACGGTTACCACGGAGTCCCAGACAGTCCTGCCGGTGGCGGAAAAGGCCAAGATCCCCTTCATAGTGGTCTCGGGCGGTATCGAGGTCAACGAGAAGATCCTGCCCGAGTACAAGAAAGAGGGGAAAAAGTGCTACATGTGGGCCTTGAGCGTGGGCACCCAGAGGCAGAACGAGGCCAAGGTGGCATGGCTCAAGAAGAAGGGTTTCAAGAACATGGGGAACATCGAGCCCCTGGACCAGATGGGTGACCTCTCGGCCCAGACCTACAAGGAGTTCTGCCAGAAGTACGGCATCAACCTGGTGGCCCAAGAGAGGTTCGACGACAAGGGGACGGACTTCACCACCCAGATGTCCAAGATCAAGGCGGCTGGGGCGGATTCCATAGGCTCCATGTGCTCCGGGGCCCCTGCCGTGACCCTGGTGAAGAACCGGGACCAGGTGGGGATGAGGGGTTTCCCCTTCATGCTCTCTGACGCCAACATATCCAAGAAGTTCATCGAGCTCCTGGGGGAGAGCACGCACAACATATACAGCGTAGGGGCCAAGATCGAATATGTCTCCTATCTGAAGGAAGACGATCCGCAGAAGAAGGTCATAGCCGACTTCCAGAAGAGGTTCAAGGCGAAATACGGCAAGGATCCCCAGAGCTGGTTCTTCGCCGCGGTGGGATACGACAGCGCACTCATGTTCATAAAGGCCGTGGAGGCCGTGGGGACCGACGGCGAGAAGATCAGGGATTGGCTGGAGAAGCAGAACAAGTTCCAGGGGGCACAGGCCGTGTATTCCTGGAGCGACATGGACCATCGAGGGATCGGTCTGGATCAGTGCCTGGTGGTCACGATCAAGGACGGCCAGTGGATCCCTGCCCCGTGACGCAGCGATCCTCTGGGCGTGGCTCGGCTCAGATCCAGTGTGAGGGGTGCGGGTAGGGGCGCAGCTCCCTGTTGTTCCGCTAGCAGGGGGCCGTGCGTCCCTGCCTGCCAACCCAAAGTGGAGACAGGCCTTGGAGGGAATCTCCCTTTACGTGCAGTTCGCCATCGCGGGGCTGACCATGGGGACCATATACGCCATGGTCGGCATAGGCTTCTCCTTCATATACAGGGTGACCACGGTCCTGAACTTCGCCCAAGGGGAGTTCTTGATGCTGGGGGCCATGGTGGCCATCACCATGGTCTCCGCAGCCGGCCTCTCCCTTCCCCTGGCCCTGGTGATCGGGATAGTGGCCCTCATCATCACCGGGATGTTGTTCCACCTCGGGGCCATAAGGGTCTTGGGAAAGGCAGAGCCCGCCCGGGTAATCCTCATCACCATAGCGGGCTCCATGTTCCTTCAGGGCACCGCCTTCCTGATCTGGGGCACGGATGACTACACACTGCGCCCCATCGTGAAGGCAGGGACCATAGAGGTGCTTGGTGCGGCCTTGAACTCCCAGGTCTTCCCTGTTCTCATAGCGGCTGTCTTGATAACGATCGTCTTGAAGGTCTTCTTCGACTGGACCATATGGGGCAAGGCAACGGCCGCCTGCGCCCAGAGCCGAGAAGCCTCCATGCTCCTGGGCATCAACGTGGACAGGATGGGGATGCTCAGCTTCGCCATGTCGGCCGGGATAGGCGCCGTAGGCGGCATCCTCATCGCCCCCATATGCCTCATGCAGTATCAGAAGGGCATTCCACTGGCCATCAAAGGGATCGCCGGG
>CAZOXN010000274.1:0-4579 GCA_964583655.1 uncultured Desulfarculaceae bacterium
ATCCTCTCCTGGAAACGGCCCCGCATCAAAGGCGGGTGCAGCAGGAGGACGAAGAGGAGGCCCGCCAGGGACGCGGCCGTGAAACCCAAATAGGGCGTGGATCTCCTCATGGGAAGCGCCCCTCTCTCCTCAGTCCAGCTCCTTGACGAGCTTCGCGGTAACCTCGTCGAAGCGCAGGAGCCTTTTGCCCCCATGGTCCTTCATGAACTGCCTGGCGTCCGACTCCCTGGCCAACGGTATCAGCTCCTTCCCCATGGGGCCGTGTACGTCGCTCCCTGTGACGTAAAAGGCCTGGCGCGCCTCGATGGGTTCCAGGGAGTAGTATTCCGTCACGTACATGGCCTGGATCTCCGAGCGATCTCTCTTGGGCTCGTACCTCTTGAAGTCGAGATAGTACTTGAAGAAGTCCTTGGCCCCATCGAAGAAGACCGAGGTTCCATCTTTGAACAGGACCTGGGCCACCCAGTCCGGGTACTTGGCGACGAACATCCCGCACACAGGGCACTTGTCTTTGGGCCCTGGCTTGAGCGGCCCCTTCTCCTCGCAGGGTCCCTGCTCGGCAAAGAGCAAGACGGCCAAAAGGACCAAGATCAGGTTTCTCAAGGCTAATCCCCTTCACTGGTGCGTGTGCTGCTTCATCCGCTTCGCCTTTCTCCTGTCGCGGATCATCTTGGTGTCCTTGTACATGTCCTCGTAAGAGGCCCTCATGGCTTCATCGAAGCTCACGAGCTCGCCGCCGTTTTCCTGGATGAACCTCTCGGCCTCCTCCTTCCTCTCGAAGGCCCATTTCGCCCGGCTCGTCATGACGCCCGGTTTGCTTCCCCCGAGGACCCAGTAGGCCTTTTCAGCATCTATGAGCTTCCTGCTGTTGTAGTCCCCCACCATCAAGGCCTTGGGTGTCTGGTCTATCTTCAAGGCAAGCTCCACTCCCACGCAATGCAGGGAGCAGGTCCCCACTTCTGAGCCATCCTCGTACAGGATCAGCATCCTCGAGTGGGAGAATTTCTCCCTGTCCATGCCGCAGTAAGGGCACGAGGGGTGCCTTTGGATGTCCTCCTGGATGTGGCTCGGACCTGCTTTCTCCCCTGCCAGGGACTTGTACTCCCTCTCCAGCCTGCTGCGTCTCACCTGCTCGCATCTGTCCAGACACCCTCGGTCCTTGCCGCAGTGTTCGGCGCACACCCGGTATTCCTCCAGGAGCATCTTCTCCACGGCCTCCCACTTGAGCCTCCTGTCCTGGGGCCAGTGGGCAGTGGGGAAATCCTGGGCCACGGCCGCCGCATCCCAAAGGAGTAACGAGAGAAAAAGCAGTAGAAAGGATCCAAAAACCGCGCGGGATCTATCGATCATTTCTCCTCCCCCTCACACAATGGGCGAAAGGTTAGCCCATGAACCGTTCTCGACCGGCACTCCAGAGGATCTCGCGGGCCGGCTTCATTCCACGGTCAGGTCCTCCAGTTTGGCACCCCCGATGATCACGGATACCTTGGCCCCGTGCTTCACCGCTTGGTTGGCATTGCTGAAGAGGATCACGTACTGGCGACCCTCCTTGGGCTCCACGGTGGTGCCCCGCATCTGCCCTATCTTTGTCACGGAGACCGGCAGCACGGCGCCTGTGGCCTGGTCTATGAGGCTGGCCTTGGCCTTCCTGCTGAGCACCAGTTTGGCCTTCCCGGGGTCCGTCACGCGATAGCGGAAGTCGATGAAATGGCCGGCACCGGTGAGCCGGACGGCCGTCACCTTCATCCCCAACTCCTCCTCAGCGGGGAGGACCCTCTTGACGGATGGGTGTGATGGCCCATCCTCGGTGGCAGAGGCGGCCCAGGTGTGAAGGGATCCGAGAAGCGCCATTCCAAAGACCGCCACCACCAGACCCAGGGCGATGCCCCAGCCCTTCAGTCGCCCATCGTGGAATTTGCTTTTCATATCAACTCCTCCAAGAATAACCGAAAAGGAGATCGGGCGGGAGAGGGGGCCCCTCCCACCCGCAGCATTCCTCTCCTTGCTCATGGATACGGCACCGGTTTGGTGTCCGTGCCCCCCAGGGAGCTGTTGACCCTGACGGAATTGGGCTTGGGCCTCACGAAGAACTGCCCATAGTAATCTCTTTGTGTGGCCCGGTACCTCAAGGGACCGATGGGGGCCCCTGTGTCGCCATTGTAAGCGGTCAAGGCCGCAGCGGGCGATTGGGTGCTCCTGGCATAGATCCTGAGCCTCCCGTCCCTGTTCCGATAGGTGACCCTGTATATGGTCACGACATCAGGTGCCTGGACCGTCAAGACCACCGATGACGGTGCACCCCAGTTGTTGGCCGCATCCTTGGCACGGACGCTCAAGTTGTGGATGCCCGCGGAAAGCCCGACCACGGGGACAGTGGCTGTCACTCCCTCCGTGGGCGAATTGAATGCCCCATCCGAAGGATTCATGGGCGTCCCTGAGCCAGGGGCCGGCGCTGGCCCATCGACCCAGTACTCCGCTGCCGCGATGTTGGATCCGCCCCTGCCCACATCCGAGGCCTGCGCGGTCAGGGTTATATTGGCTGCCCCTCCTGTCGGGTTCGGCGCTGCCGAGACCATGGAGGTCACGGGGCCGAGGCTGTCCGCAGGTGTCACCTGGAGGACCACCGAGGCCGGAGCGCCCCAGTTGTTGGCCGAATCCTTGGCCCGCACGTAGATGGTGTGATTCCCCGTGGCCAGGCCAGATACATCCACGTTGGCGGCGAGCCCCTCTGCGGGCGAATCGAAGGCCCCGTCAGAGGGATTCATGGCCGTGCCAGCACCCTGCCCCGGGTCTGCCCCGATCCAGTACTCCGCGGAGGCGATGTTGGAATTCCCCGTGGCCGCATCGGATGCATTGGCCGTCAGGGTCACCGAGGCCGCCCCGGCGGTGGGGTTGGGCGCGGCCGCAACCGCGGACGTGGTGGGACCCACCGTGTCCGGAGGTGTGACGTTCAGGATCGCGGATGCCACAGGCCCCCAGTTGTTCAGGGCGTCTTTGGCCTGGACGTAGAAGGTGTGGCTGCCCAGTGCCAGTGCCGAGGCATCGATGGTGGCCGTCACGACCTCCGTGGGAGAGTTGAAGGCCCCGTCCTGGGCGGCCATGGGCGAAGGCGTGCCTCCCTTGATCCAGAACCTGGCATCGGAGATGTTGGCACCCCCGGTGGCGGTATCGTCCGCTGTGGCCGTGAAGGTGACGGAAGGTGCCCCGGCCGTGGGGTTGGGGACAAAGGCCAGGGCAGATGCCACAGGGCCCTGGGCGTCCGCTGCGCCCCCCACCTGCAGATAGGTCAACATCCCGCCAGGAGTGGCCGCACCGGCGTTGGTCAGGTTGAGCCCGGCGTCGTAGAGCGGCAACTCGGCGCCGGCTTTGGCCGGCTGGAAGATGGCATCCACTGTCTTGGCCGGTGGGAGCTCGAACCCGTACCGCTCCCTGGGGTAATTGTGCTTGCTGCCGTCCTCGGCCACCAGCGTCATGTAGGCCCCTTGAAGGAGGGGTGAGTGGGTCTCCAGGCCCGCATTGACGAATCTAAGCAGCACCCTGTCACCCACGTCGATGGGGATAGCGGCGTTCAACGGATCCAAACCCCCATCTGGCCAAGCCATCCCGTTGATCAGGAAGCAAGATGGCTCCCTGTATATGCTGCTCGTGATGGTCCCCCCGGGGCCGTAGGTCCCGGCTTGCACCGCGGCATGGATGGCAGGATCCACATCGTGGAACACGATGACCAGTTCCTTGTCATAGGGGACCCCCGGATATGCCTCGGCGGCACCAAAGTCCTTCTTGACCACTGCGAAGAGGCCCATCTGGACCTGTTTGGCAGGGTTGGTCCCGCTTTGGAGCAGGTACGTGCCTGCCCTGAAGGGCGGGCCCCAGGTGTAGGTCCCAGTGCCACCAGGGGATGTCTCCTGGGTGAAGGACATGACCCTCCTCAGGCCCGATGGGTCGGTGGTGAACACAGGGCCGAGACCTGTGGTCATCTTCTGGCCCAAGATGTGCAGGGATACAGGCTCGGCCAGGGTGTTTCGGAGGTTCACCGTGAGGGTGTCATCCCCAGGGGGGACCGTGAGTTCAGGCCCTGGGACCGTGACCGGGCAAGGCGCCCCTCCCCCAGGGTCCAGGCCGAGGCCCCAGATCGGCACCACGACACCGTCGGGCATGGCCAGGGTCCCCTGGCCCGCGCACAGGTTGTAGGTGGCCGCCGAGGCGGTGCCCACCATGAGACCCAAGAGGACGAGGGCCACCATGGACCCTTTCAGGCAGCGTGCGTTCTTAGTCTCCATCTCCTATCCTCCTCATTCCAGAATGGGCACCCAGGGCGGCTCCACGATCATGAAGCTCACGAGGCCCCCTGGCCATATGTCATTGGTGGTCAGCTCCTTCTCCGTGTGGGAGTGCCACATATAGAAGAACCCGCCGTTGGCGTTGAGCCCCGGATCCCCGGGGGGCAGGGCACCACCCCCCCCAAGAAAGGGGCTGCCGCTGTAAAAAGGCCCATACGTGAGGGAATCCCTGGTGGGCAGGGTCACGGGGAATGGGACGTTGTGATCCGCACAGTATTCGAAGGTCACATCGTCTAGTC
>CAZOXN010000275.1:0-4566 GCA_964583655.1 uncultured Desulfarculaceae bacterium
CGCACCCGCCGACAGAGTGCCGCGTTCCACGCGGGCTCGAACCCGAACCGCCGGTGGAACGCGGGGTCGCCGAACAGGGTGTAGAAGTCCAGATTCTCCGGGATGGGGCGCTTGAGCTTGGCGGCCCACACGGCCAGGCCCAGGACATTGTTTCCGTCCTGGAAGATCGCCTCGAAGAGGTCGCGGTTGAGCACGATGTGATCCTCCAGGTAACCGGCCTGGGTCGGCGAGAAACAGGCGATCCCGGCCCGGCCTGGCTCGAGAAGGAGCTTCTCGGCAAGGCACTCGTCGTCCCACCAGGCGTAGTAACCGTTCATGCAGGTGAAGGTGGCGAAGAAGGGGAGTTTCCCCTGGTTTTGCAGGATCGAGGCGTCCTGGTTCTTGAGGACCATCTCCCCCGCCCAGTTGTAGTAATAGCCGTGCCCCACATAGTTGGCGATGAGGCGTCCCTGGGCGATCTCGCCCTGGAGGGCCTGGCGGGCGCTGTCGCAGTTGGTGTTGTTGCAGTCGGGATAATCGGACAGGTAGAGCCTGTGGGGGGTGTAATCCGTGGGGAGGAAATCCGCGATCAGGCCCTCGCACACGTCCTCGAAGGTGGGCTCGTTCTGGTCGGCCACGAAGAGTATGTCCCTCTTCCAGGGTGCGGGATCCGCATCGGCCTCGTAGGCCAGTATCTTGGTCACAACGGCCGCGACCTCGGATGCGTCCCTGGCCGGGATCCGTCCTATGGCCATGTCCGGAAGGGGATCGTAGAGGCCCTCCTCGTCCCTGGTAACGCACACGTACCTGTTGTCGGAAGGGGTGTCCCCCAGGGCAGCGCTCTGGAGGATCCAGGTGGGGATCATGTCCTGCCGAGGACTTGCCACGGGCTTGACCGGATTGCTGGGGTTGTAGTTCTGGAGATAATCGATATTGGCGTCTCCCACCAGCAGGACGTACGTGGGGGCGGGCGGGACCCAGTTCTCGTAGGCGTACTGGAGGAAATCGCGGATAGCCTTGGGGTCCTTGAGCCCGAAGGAGAACTCGTCGTAGATCTCCTCCACCCGGACCGTGGCCACCCTCAGTCCCTGCGATCCCCTGTAGCTGGCAAGGGGAACGACGGCCTCCTCCAGCTCCTGCGGCGTGATGATGACGTAATCCGCCCCGTTGTTCGACCCCCTGAGATGGGAGGCCTCGAAGTACTCCACGGCCTTGGGTTTCTTGGCTTTCATCCAATCCAGGACCTTGTACCTCTTGGCACCGTCCAGCTGATCCCCGAAGGAAAAGGCGTAGGTCTTGACGCTCCTCCCATCGGGATTC
Organism: uncultured Desulfarculaceae bacterium; assembly: GCA_964583655.1. GTDB lineage: Bacteria > Desulfobacterota > Desulfocorpusculales > Desulfocorpusculum > Desulfocorpusculum > CAZOXN01. The sequence goes on from CAZOXN010000275.1 coordinate 1,300, forward strand.
GGGTAAGTGCCCTTCTGGAACCTCCCGTTGCGAAAGGCCTTGGGGAAGGAGGGATCCGTGACATCGAAGGCGAGGATCCTCTTACGGGATCTCCTCGCGAACCCCGGTATACGGAAGAGGTTTGTCCCTGCCCCCTCGTAGGGAAAGGCCAGGCCCGAGTCCGATGCCCAGAAGGCCCTCCAGCACTGTAGCTCGAACCAGTCGAGGTAGAATCGGCCCTCCTTGGCCGGATCGTCGCTGATGGACTGGACGGTCAGGACGTTGCCCCCCTCTCTCAGGAGGGACTGCGGCACGGCCAGGGACAGGGTGATCCACCCCTGGTGAACGGGAAGCGGCCTCCAGGTCCTGTCGTCCACCACAGTCCCGTTGAGGGATATCCTCGTGTGCTGGCGGTCCGGGTCCACCCGGTCCTTGAACCTCACCTTCAGTTCCACATCCTCCCCGGAACTCGCCACCCCCTCCAGGGTGAAGTCGAAATCGGCGCTCGCCGTGACGGGGTAGGCCCCCCCGGTGCGGAACTCCCAGTGGAACCAGTTGTCCTTGCGGGCATTCCCCTCCCCGTTGGGCATGCTATACCAGTAGACGTAAGAGCGCTCGATATGCTGGGTGTCCAGAAACACCGCCGGTTCAACTGCCCCATCGGGAGGGGATCCATCCTGGATCGCCATCCGGAGCCCAGGTCCGCTGTCCCACGCGAGCCAATACACATTGGTCCTGCTGAACTCCGACCTGTTGGGCTCCCCGTAGAAGGCCATAATGTCGTTCTTCCCTAGGCGGGCCCTCCCCTTTTCCTGAGCGGGGATGTAAAGGGGCACTTCCTGCCCGCCCTGGAACAGCCGATAACCTGAGACATCCACCTGCCGGATGGGGACTCCGGCCCTGGAAAGATCCCTCCCTGTCACCACGTGCACCCCCTCCTCTTCCACCAGGAGCTTCAACGCCGGAGAGGGGGGGGCCATGGAGGCATCGGCCTGAACGGCCTGTCCGCCCTGCACCGCGGCCCTGGCTTTGCCCTGGACAAGGGATCGCTGGGGCGCCTGGGATGGATCCGGCCTGGAGATATCCATGGGTTGCTCGAACCTGATCCGGAAACGGAGCCTGCTGTGGTGTCTCAGGACGCCTGCCGCGGGGTTGTACTGGTACGGGAAGACGGTCAGGCGTGCCATCCTGGCATCTCGAACCCATCCGGCCACGGCCAGTCGAACGGGTGGATCGGGGCTCAGGGAGTCCGCTGAATAGGCTGCCTCATCCTCCTTGTATACCTGGACAGGGGTTGCCCCGGGCCCGTCGCCCGGAAGCTCCAAGGACGGGGCGGGGAGGATCCGCCCCGTCTCCTGGTCCTGCCACTCCTCCTCCAGGATCTCCACCCGGGCCTGGCCTACGTCCGGGATATGGAGGAGCGCGGTGAGATAAGGGAGAGAGGGTCTCCCGGGCTCCGAGGTCGAGGGCCACCCGGGGAGGACGAGCCGTCCATATGGCCTTCCTTCCACCAGGACCTGCTCCAGGGCGGCCCTCGGGAACGCCAAATCGAAGCTGTACCCGGAGGGATCCGAGCCGGAAGGCTCGAGGCCGGCCCAAGAGGAGGCCCCAAAAAGAGAGAGGGCCCACACGGCCCCCCCTTTCAGCCAAAACCCCAGTCTCGACATCCCCCGCAGACCTCCACCGTGCGTGTCACCCATCTCCGGTCCGACCCGAGATGGATGAACTTACCCAAAAGCGGTCTGACCGGAAATGGGCAAAAAAGCTCACTGGACCCGGGTGGGGCCAAGGGTGGTCGTGGCCCCCCGGGTGTAGACGGCCTCGAGGAGGTAGTTCCATCTGTTTCGCTTCTTCACGCGCAGCTCCGTGTAGGTGTAACGGGCACCCATCTCCTCGCCCTGGGCGGGGATCAAGGAGGCGTTGACCTTCTGGCTCTTCTCCGGGCCTTTCTGCCACTTGTAGATGTTGAACCCCAGGAGGTCTCCCGGCTCGGGCCCGGTCTGCCAGGAGAGCTCCACGTCCCTCTTGCCCTTGGCAGCGGCCTTGAAATCCATGATGTCAACGGCCGTCACCCCCGAGTCGTCCCAAACGAACTTGCAGTCCCCATCACCGTAATAGGCGATGTAGGCCCTGTTGTTGGTGTAGGTGGTGTACTGGTCCCCAGCGGAGTTGTATGGCCCGGTGGTCAGGGTGCACCACGGGACGGCGTCCAGAGGACCCGCCACGTCGTCAGGGGCGCCCGGGTCGGCAGCGGCATCGCTTTGCCACCAGTACACGACGTAGTACTTGTTCGTCGTTGTGTTCTTCTCGACATAGACTATGCCCATGTTGGGCCAGGCACCGGAGGCCCCGAAGACATAGAGGTCGTTGTACCCCTGGAACTCACGGCCGCTGGTCACGGAGAGCTCGGAGGCGCACCCCCAACCGCTTCCGGTCTTGGTTATGTACTTTATCTTCTTGTTGGTCGCATCGTAGTAAGAGACATAGACCTTGTCGCTGGTCAGTGCGATGTGCGGATACTGCCCTACGTCGTCGGTGCTAACCACGGTGTCTTTCTGCCATACGGCCCCGGTCCTGTAAGAGTGCATCAGGTTGCCGTTGAGAGCGTCGTAATATACCATCTGCGGCCAGGTGTCGGTCGAGCGGATGGCCATGGAGACATAGAGGCCCACATTGTCCGAAGTTATGGTATTGACCACCGCTGTACTGTAAGTCACGTCACCTGATTCCAGCGTGTTCCAGGCCGTCCCACTGGTCACGTATGCGATCTTCAACTCCCGGGTCGGATCTAATGTCTGTCTCTGGGTGTATGCGATATAGAGCTTGTGGCCGTTCATGGCGATGTCGCACCACTCCCCGGCCGCAGTTGCCGCCGCACCATTCACCACCGTGTCCACCTGCCACGCCCCGGCATCGTCGCTCCACCAGGCATGTTTCAGGTCATACCCGACCGGGTCGTAGAACACGACGTGGGGATAATCCGAGGCATCCAGGGCCACATGTATGTCTGTGTAACTCGTATAATCCCCGCCGGCAATCGACGTGATGGGGCCCCAGTCCGTATAGAACGTGCTCGGGTCGTCTGTGTCGCTGTAAGCTATCATGATCTGAGTGTCGGTGCTGTCATAGTAAGGGTAGACTATATAGTGAATGGGGGTCGAGTCGGTGGCGATGTCGTTCCTGATGCCGGTCGACGAGCCTGTGGTGTCCACTGTGGCCGTGGACCAGGAGAATGACAGGGACGGATGGAGTCCCAGGCTCAGCAGAGCCGCCAGCAAGACCACTTTC
>CAZOXN010000276.1:0-4558 GCA_964583655.1 uncultured Desulfarculaceae bacterium
ACGCCGGCCTGTCACGCCGGAGGCCGAGGGTTCAAATCCCTTCGACCCCGCCAAAGGATATCAAGGGCTCGGGGCGAAATCCCGAGCCCTTTTTGTTTCCCCGTGAGGACTCCTGGACATTGGTTCCGAGTTGCACTACCGTTCCAAGCTCGGCTCAGGCGGGTGGTGGCAATCGGCAAGTGGCGGCACCCCGGTGGATCCCCGATGCTTCGACCCGCGACACGAAGACACCTGAGCCCGAGTGGTCATGGACGACCTCGGCTACTTCCCTCCCCTGCTGATCTGGTGTTGGGCAGTAAGATCTTCTCTGGCTCACCTCCGCTGGTCTTGCCCGGCAGAGCGCATCGATTGTTGTCGATGCAAGACATGACCTGACTCTCGCGGCTGTCCGAAAAAGGCCTTTACAAGACGCGACAACCAGGCCACCATGAATGCAGAGGCGAAAACGGGGCCGCAGATGGGTCGACGCTTTTCAACGCATCAGTAGCAGGGAGGTGAAGATGGATAGCGTAGAGATCAAGGATGGGGTCTACTGGGTAGGAGGGATCGACTGGAACATCAGGGACTTTCATGGATACTCAACCCTCAAAGGGACGACCTACAATGCGTTCCTCGTCATGGACGAGAAGGTGACACTCTTCGACACCGTGAAGAAGGGGTTCAAAGAGGATCTCGTTCGAAGGATATCATCTGTAGTCGATCCCAAGAAGATAGATTACATCGTCGTGAACCATGTGGAGATGGACCATTCGAGCTGTCTGCCGGAGATCATGGAGATATGCCGCCCCAGCAAGCTGTTCTGCTCCTCGAGAGGGAAACAGGCCCTTCTCCAGCATTACCACAGAGCGGATTGGCCGTATGAGGTCGTGGGGACGGGCAGCGAGGTCAAACTGGGTCGGAGGAGCGTGCAGTTCCTGGAGACCAGGATGCTTCATTGGCCGGACAGCATGTTTTCCTACCTCCCCGGAGAACGGCTCCTCATATCGAGCGATGCCTTTGGCCAGCATTGGGCCACCAGCGAGCGCTTTGACGACGAGGTGCAACAGTGGGAGCTGATGGAACACGCTGCCAAGTATTACGCCAACATCCTCTTGCTTTACTCCCCCCTCGTGCAGAATCTCCTGAAGACCGTGGGTGAGATGGGCCTCCAGATCGACATGATCGCCCCTGATCACGGGCTGATATGGCGTACAGACCCTGGGAAGATCCTCGAGGCCTACAATGTCTGGAGCCTTCAAGAGCCGACTCGCAAGGCCCTGGTGATTTACGACACCATGTGGGAGAGCACGGCAGCCATGGCCCGCGCCATAGCCGACGGCCTCATGAAGGAAAGGGTCAGTGTCCAGGTGATGGACTTACGCCAGACCCACAGAAGCGACGTCATGACCCAGTTGCTGGATGCCTGCGCCCTTGTATGCGGGTCGTCGACGCTCAATAACGGCATGTTGCCCAAGATGGCCGACGTCCTTCACTACGTCCGCGGGCTGAAGCCTCAAAACAAGATAGGGGCAGCCTTCGGCTCCTTCGGATGGAGCGGGGAGGGCGTGCGCATGGTGGAACAAGCCCTGCAGGAGATGAAGGTGGAGATCGTGGTGCCGGCGATGAAGGTGCAGTACGTGCCCGATGCCGAGGCGCTTTCCGGGTGTCTGAATATGGGCGCCAAGGTTGGTGAGTTCGTGCGGCAGAGGACATGAGCAAGGGGGCCAAAGAGTCACTGGAGGCAGCCCTGGGGTCGGATCGTTGGCCCGAGTCCTTGGAACCCCTCCGGGCCAGGGTCTCCAGGGCACTGGTGGGCAGAGCCGTAGGGGCCCTGTGCCGTCAAGAACCAACAGCAAGGTGGAGGGCCGTGGAGGCAGTAGGGGTGCTCGTGTCGGAACTGGCGAGGCTGGATTATGAGGCAGCCAGGGACGCGATCCGCCGCCTCATGTGGAGCCTCAACGAGGAATCGGGCAGCATCGGTTGGGGGGCCCCGGAGGCGGTGGCGGAGGTCATGGCCAGAGACCCACGCCTCGCGGAGGAGTTTCTGCGGATCTACCTCTCTAATCTGGGGGGGGGACGCCTGGAATCGATGCCACCGGCCCTCCGCGAAGGGTTCCTTTGGGGAGCGATGAGGCTTTGGGATGTCTATCCAGGAGAGATCCTCAGACAAGGGCTGGGGAACCAGATCCTCCCCTCGTTGTCGTCCCCAAGCGGGGCTACGAGGGGATTGGCTGCCGCTTTGCTAGGGGTGTTGGGGGCACGCGAGAGTGCATCGAGGCTCATGGAACTCACACAGGATGGGACGAGGTTCGAGGTACTCCAGGGAGGTGAGGTGGTCTACAGGAGTGTGGCCGAGGTCGCACGAGAGGCCCTCTCCCGTCTTGCGGGCGGGAGGTGAATTCGCCTCCATCGTGTGGTCGCGCGCCCTACCCCCTCGGGGAGGGGCCCCGATGTCCAGGGACTGCGGCCGAGTCCTTTGGCAGGTGGTCTCACTCTGCCTGGAGACGTCTTGGGCCAGACAGGACCCCCCACGTGTGCGGGATGCGGCATCATGATCGAGGTCATTCCGGCATGTCTTGCTCGCGGGATCCAGCTAGTAAGGGTCGGGGGGTTCTCGGGGAATAGGGTCCCCATCAGTGTCCTCATGGCCTTCCGGGCCCCCGATCACCACCCCCCCATCCTGTTACGAGGCGTGTGGCTGGATCCCGAGCGGTCGGATGACTTGCCACCAGCCGCGGTCAGGGACTTGGTCCTGGATGCCCTACCCTTGCCCGGGGGGGGGACCAACGAAGCCGGCTTCAAGTGCTGCCCTGTCTGCGGGGAGGCGACCGTGGGAATGGCGATGACAGCGGATGGTCGTCCGATTTGTATGAACCATCTGCCGGAGCTATGGGAGCAAGCGGCCAGGGGTTGGTCCCCGGTTTCCAACTGCATTCCGTGTCCGCGATGTGGCCGTTCTGTCACCCTTCTCTGGGCAGAGGAGGGGCGGATGTTCTGTTCCCACTGTCTGGCTTCTGCCTTGCCCGGTGAGGGCCCTTCTACCCAATGGGTCGTCACAGGCTTTCCACCCCTCCCTCCGGAGATGGAAGGAGACCTTCGGATCTTCAGGGAGGCCTGGAGATGGATCTCGGTATGCCTTCGGTGCGGCTCCACTGACGTCCGGGTCCGGAGGATCCTCCTGGACTTCCCCAAGGTGACGGGCCCTGTCTATCCCTTATGGGAGACCGGCAAGACGGACAGGAACCCCGGGGCCGAGCTCAGGAGATGGAGACAGCTTCAGATCTACACCCAAGGGTTCATGAGGGTGACTCTGGAGTGCCCACAGTGCGGTTATCTGGAGAGGGAACTCCCTGGGGTCGGGTTCGGTTGAAGGGCTGTAAGGGAAGGTGGCCTCCCGCTGGGCCTGGGCTGAGATGGCCCCTCGCTGTCAATGGGTCCCTATGTCCGAGGCGTCCGAGTCAGCAACTGCATCACGGTTTGCTGAAGTGCTACCCGGAGCTTGGCAGGGTTGTGGCGTATGGTATCCGCCTTGTGGAGATCCCTGGGCGCCCCTAGGGGATCCTCCATCAAGGGGAAGGCAAATGCCTTCACACCCATGGACTCGATGGAGCGAAGGTCATGCTCTCCCACATCTATGGGGCGGATCCCTACGGCTTGGTACGCGGAGCCGACCTCTGAGGGTACATCGTCATTGTGAAGGATGGCGGCATCGAGCCCACTGCCCCCTAAGGTGGTCAGTATCTCGTGCACATGGCGAGCAGCGGTGAACCCATCTGTCTGGCCAGGGGTCGTGGTCGTGTTGCAGACATAGATCCGAAGGCTTCTCGATTCGCGGATCGTCCGGGAGACACCTTGGACCATGAGGCAAGGCAAGAGGCTGGTATAAAGACAGCCTGGGCCTATGACCACGAGATCCGCCCTACGGATGGCCTCCAAGAGACCGGGGGTTGGCTGGGGCGTGGGGCCATCCCAAGAGAGCCGGCGAATGGCTGGTTTTCCCGGTCTCCTCACCTCCATCTCCCCATGCACGGTGGTGCCGTCTTCCAGTTGGGCCTCGATGTCCGCCCCATCCACTGACACGGGTAAGACCCTCCCCCTTATGCCGAGGATACGGCCTGCACTTTCTATGGCCTTGCCAAAATCCCCTGTCTCCTGAGCCAGGGCTGCTATGAAAAGATTCCCCAGTGCCATCCCGTGGAGGTCCTTGGACCCAGGGCAATGGAGGCGGGTCTCCCACAGCCTCGCCAGGGCGGCCTGGCCTGAGAGGACTGCCATGGCGGACAAAGACGCCCTCAGGTCTCCAGCAGCCGGGATGTTGAAGAGCCTCCTGCACACCCCTGTGGAGCTTCCCCTGTCCGATGCGCACACCACCGCGGTCATTCTTTCCAGACAGTCAGAGAGGGCCGATGCCACCAGGGCAGGTCCGGCACCGCCACCAATGGCGACAATCGATCCCATTTCCGAGATGCTTCCCACGTCAGTCACTGGGCCTTGGCCTCCAATCGTCTGGCCAAGGCCCGGACCGGGGGCACCGTCCAGCTCGCCACGTGGGCCAAGGCCAGGGGGGCGAGGGTCAGGA
>CAZOXN010000277.1:0-4545 GCA_964583655.1 uncultured Desulfarculaceae bacterium
CCCTTGTTCACTATGGTGTTGACCGCCCCGATCCGTCTGGCGCCCTCGTCCAACTCATCGAGATGGCCCAGGGCCTCGGTCTTGAACGGGATGGTGACGCTGACACCCCTGATGTTCAACCCCCTCACCCCCTGAATCGCCGCGGCTATGTCCGCAACACGAAACGGGACATAGAGGGCGGCGAGCCCCATTTCCTGGAAGGCCGAGTTGTGCATAAAGGGTGAAAGGCTGTGTGCCACAGGGTTGCCGAAGAGGGCGAAGAGCTCAACGTCCTTGTCCCCGATCATTCACTCCTCCTCGTTCTGGTCGCCCTGTCCAGCTCCTCTCCCAGTGGGCCCCAGGTGCCCCTGCCCAGGGGCATCCGGGCCCCATCCCCCGGGTCAGTATCCCAAGGGCCCGCCTCATCTCCTCCACCGTGAGCTGCCCCGGGGCCGACTCCTGCCCCTCGGTCAAAGAGACGAAGCTCATGTAAGAGCCGAGCAGTGGGGCCAAGACCCTCCCTGGCCTCCCCATCTCCCCCATACAAAAGGCGATGACGGGTTTGTTCCTTCTCCGGGCGTAGGGGAGGAGGCCGAGGGTCTTGAGATTGTCATCGATGGAGTTCGCCTTGGTGACGATCTTGGCGATGTCCGCCTCAAGGCCCCAGCACCGTTGCACCCTTGTCCTGAGTTCTCTGACCGAAGGCGTCCTCCTCAGTTCATGGTGCGAGACTATCAGACGGGTCAGGCCGCTTCTCCCTTTCACCTTTGCCACGACCTCCTGCAAGAGCGACTCCTCCGTGGAGAGCTCGACATCCACGTAATGAGCCCCCAGCTCCACGGCCTGTTTGAGCCTCTCGATCCTCTCCCTCTCGCTGCCCGCGAAGCCGCCTCCCTCCTCCTTCCGCCTGTTGGTGACCAGGACCCTTCCCTTCCAGCTCCTCATGAGCATCCCCAGATCGGCGTCCATCAGGTAGTCGATCCTCAGCTCCACGCAGTCGGCCAAAGGAAGACATCTTTCCATCTGGTCCAGGGCCTCGCTTGTTGTCCTGGCCAGGATGGGGATACAGATCATCTCGTACCCCCTCCCCTGGGATAAGAACCAAGGATCTTGATGAAGGTGGCGTCCTGCTCCATGTCCTGGAGACATCTTTGGACCTTTGAATCCCCTGCATGCCCGTCGAAGTCTACGAAGAAGAGATATTCCCAGGCCCGATCCCTCATGGGGTGAGACTCTATGCGCAGCATGTTGACCCCTTCCCTCGCCAGCGGCTCCAGGCTTCGGAAAAGGGCCCCGGGCAAGTGCTTGGTCCCGAATAAGATCGAGGTCTTGTCCCGTCCGGTGGCCTCGCTCTCGCCTGCACCCAACACCAGGAATCTAGTGGTGTTGGAAGGGACATCCTCGATGCCTTCGGCCAAGACGTTTAGCCCATAGTCCTCTGCGGCCAGGCGACTGGCTATGGCCGCGCCCTTCTTGTCCGTGAGGACCTGCTGGGCAGCCCGTGCCGTGCTGTCAACCTCCACGAGGTGGCGACCGGGCAGATTCTCCCTGAGCCAGCACCGACACTGAGCCAAGGCCGATGGGTGGGAGTAAACCGTCTGGATCTCCTCCACCTCCCGGCACCTCGAAAGGAGATGGTGAGTGATCCCCATATAGATCTCCGCTTGGATCCGCAAGGTGGTCGAGATAAGCCTCTCCAACGTGGGTTTGATGGACCCCTCGCATGAGTTCTCCACTGGGACGACCCCCAAATGAGACTGTCCCCTCTCCACCGTGTCGAAGACCTTGCAGATAGCCTCCTCGAAACGATACTGGGCGGCCCTCCCGAAGTGGGACAAAGCGGCCAGGTGGGTGAAGGAGGCGGGGGGCCCTAGACAGGCGACCTTCGTAGGGCCTTGGAGTGCCCTCGAAGCGGAGACGATCTCCCTGAAGATCTCCTTCAACGCCTCATCGGTCAAAGGCCCCTGGTTGAATCGCGTCAGACGGGCGTAGACCTTGCTCTCCTGACAGGGGTCATAGACCTCCACGCCTTCAACTCCCTTCATTCGGCCAATCTGGATGGAGATCATGGCCCTTTCGCTCAATAGACTAACGATCTCACGATCCTTTTCGAGCAGTTGCATCCTGAGTTCTTCGACATAGTGGCAGTTCATTCCTTCAGCTCCTCGATGGTCTCCCTGAGGAGTTCCTCCGGGATGTTGCCGTTGACAAACGGAAACCCGATCTTCTTTAGGAGGACAAATGGGACGACACCCCCACGCCTCTTCTTGTCCATCCCGACCCGAGAGATCATCCGGTCCGTGCTGAGACTCGCCGGGATCCGATGCGGCAGGCCGTAGGACCTGAGCAGGCATTCTATCCGCTGTCGCTCCTGCCCAGAGAGGTGCCTCGTCTTCTCCGATAGGAGGGCCTCAGCCACCATCCCCATGGATACGGCCTCTCCATGGGATATGGTGTATCCAGATTCCGCCTCGATGGCATGCCCGATGGTATGCCCGAAATTCAGTATCCGACGAAGTCCCCTTTCTGTCTCATCCACTTCGACGATGGCCTTCTTGATCATACATGACCTCGAAACCACCTCTTGCAACAAGGTCAACTCCCGGCTCATGATGGCCTCTGCTCGGCCCTCGACCAGGGCGATGAGCTCTGGATCATCGATGAGGCCGTACTTGATGACCTCTGCCAGGCCATTGGCGAAGTCACGATCGCTAAGGGTCTGGAGGAATCTCAGGTCGATGAAGACGGCCTTGGGTTGGAGAAACGTCCCTAGCAAGTTCTTGCCCTGGGGCAGGTCTATGCCTGTCTTTCCCCCGATACCGCTGTCCACTTGGGCCAACAACGTGGTCGGGACCTGAACGTACGCGATGCCCCTCATGTACACGGAGGCGACGAAACCAGTGACATCGCCCACCACCCCCCCGCCGAGGGCTAGGAGTGCCGAAGTCCTGTCAGCTCCTTGGCTCATCATGGCCTCGACCAGCCAGAGACAACTCTGGAGCCCCTTTGAGCCCTCCCCCGCCGGAAACTCCAACAGGTCTGCCTCCAAGTTGGCCTCCCTGAGGATCGCGAGGACCTTCTCCCCGTAAACCGGACGGACATGGGAGTCTGTAACGATGAAGTAACGTGACGCCCAGTCGGCCCTGGCCAGGATGAGGCCCATTCTCTCCAGTATGTCATCTCCCACATGGATCTCATGAGACGCGCAGATCTTTCTGTCCAGGTTGACCCGTATGACCTTCATGGCACCGCCCCCCCATGCCTCCTCACCACATCCTTGATTGCCTTCACTTCCTCCATGAGTTCGTAGAATCTCTCTGGCTTGAGCGACTGCCCCCCGTCGGACAACGCCTTCTCCGGCTCCGGATGCACCTCTATGAGGAGGCCATCCGCGCCCACCGCCACCGCCGCCTTGGCGAGAGGGATCACGTATCTCCAGTTACCTGCCGCGTGACTCGGGTCCACGATGACAGGCAGATGGGTCAATTCCTTCAGGACTGGGACAGCGCTGATATCCAGCGTGTTTCGAGTCGCCGTCTCGAAGGTGCGAATCCCCCTTTCGCACAGGATCACATCCCCGTTTCCGGATGAAAGGACGTACTCGGCTGACATGAGCAACTCCTCTATCGTGGTCATCATCCCCCTCTTCAGAAGGACAGGTTTCCGGGCACGACCCACCTCCTTGAGGAGGGCGAAGTTCTGCACGTTCCTGGCACCGATCTGCAGGATGTCAGCATAAGCCTCCACCATGTCCACATCGGTCGTGTTCATCACCTCGGTGACTACAGGGAGCCCGGTCCTCTCGCGCGCCTTCCTCAAGATCTTGAGCCCCTCTTCTTCCATGCCTTGGAAGCTGTAAGGTGACGTCCTGGGCTTGAAGGCGCCTCCCCTCAGCACCTGCGCCCCTCCCTTCTTGACCACATACGCGCTCTCCAGGAGCTGCCCCTCGCTCTCCACCGAACATGGGCCCGCCATCACCACCAGATCACCCCCTCCGATCCGGAGACCACCCAACTGGATCACAGTATCGCCTTCTTTGGCCTCGCGGCTGGCTAACTTGTAAGGCTTGAGGATGGGGACTACCTTCTCCACCCCTGGGAGGTGCACCGCGGACCTCAGGAGGGCCCTTCCTCTATCATCTCCTACCACCCCGATGATGGTGCGTTCCACTCCGCAAGAGAGATGGGCCTTGTACCCCACTGATCGCACCCATTGGGAGACGTATTCGATCTGAGCCTCGGTAGCGTTTCTCCTCATGACGATGACCATGTCTGAGCCACCCCCGCAACAAGAATGGGCCATGGTGGCTCTGGCCCAACCATGGCCCACAGTAAACGAAAAAGCCATGGGAGGGCTCCTTGAGTCCACCCATGGCTTGGTCTCGACTATCTAGCCCCTGTTACCCGAGAGACCCCCCAACCAATGGGCGGACGGGAACCCAGAAGTAGTAATAGCCGAACCAGCTCCCGAACAAACCGCCCATCGTTCGAAGTCCCTTCTGTCGAACCATTTGGCTGATATGTAACCACGTCGATCTCTCTTTGTCAAGTCCCGGTATCGTGGTAC
>CAZOXN010000278.1:0-4539 GCA_964583655.1 uncultured Desulfarculaceae bacterium
GTCTTGGTGGGGATCATGGACAGGGCCGCCGCCCTGGCCCTCCGCAGGTCCTGGTGCGGGAGGTCCAGGAGCTGCTGGTCATTGGTGTAGGAATGGACTGTGGTCATGAGTCCCCTCACGATGCCGAAGCGGTCCAGGAGGACCTTGGCCACAGGCGCCAGACAGTTGGTGGTGCACGAAGCATTGGAGACGATCCTGTGGACGTCGGGGTCGTAATCGTCCTCGTTGACCCCCATCACTATGGTGGCGTCCTCGTTCTTGGCCGGGGCGGAGATGACCACCCTCTCCGCGCCAGCGTCCAGGTGCGCCCTGGCCTTGTGGGCATCCGTGAAGCGACCCGTGGACTCCACCACGTACTGGACCCCTTGCTCCTTCCAAGGAATGGCGGATGGGTCCTTCTGCTCCGAGATGTAGACACTCCTGCCGTTCACCACCAGTCCGCGATCCGTGGCCTTCACTTCGGCCTTCAAGGTCCCCATGACCGAGTCGTACTTGAGCAGATGGGCCAAGGTGGCGTTGTCCGTGAGATCGTTTATCATCACGATCTCCACCTCGGAGAACTCCGGGCAAACCATGGACGCCCGAAAAACCGATCTGCCGATCCTTCCGAATCCGTTGATTCCCACTCTTATGGACATCCACACCCCCCTTTCAGGTCATCGGTTCCAGGGATGAAACCCCATCGACGGTGGACCCCTGACAGCGCCAATATAACATCGGCGGTTCAGGGTGACAAGCGGATCCGCCCCTGGCCCAGCGCCTCTTTGTCCTTGACGGGGGGAAAGAAGGCGACTAGCATTTAGATTCAGTCTTGAGGTCTTTCCGGGCGGTGATGGGACACAGGGCATGGGTGCCCTGATGAGGGCCATGGGTACTCCAAGGCGGGAGGGGCTGGGTCATGAGGATCAAGGGCATCGACGAGGTCGACCTCGAGGGAAAGAGGGTCTTCATCCGGGTGGACTTCAACGTCCCGTTGGACCATGAGGGCAAGGTGGCCGATGACACCAGGATCCGAAGCGCCTTGCCGACCATCAGGCTGGCCTTGGAAAGGGGTGGGAGGGTGATCCTGGCATCGCACCTGGGGCGCCCCAAGGGCAAACCAGAGGCCAAGTACTCCATGGCCCCGTGTGCCGTTCACCTCGGTCGCTTGCTCAAGAGGGAGGTACGCTTGGCCCCGGACTGCATAGGGCCGGACGTGGAGAGGATGGTGGAGGGGACGGCCCGGGGGGAGGTCCTCATGCTGGAGAACCTCCGCTTCCACAAGGGGGAGGAGGAGAACGACCCTGCGTTCGCCAAGGCCCTGGCGGCCATGGCCGATGTCTACGTCAACGACGGCTTCGCTGTGGCCCACCGGGCCAACGCCTCGGTGGAGGCGATCACGAAGTTCGTCAAAGAGTGCTGCGCAGGGCTCCTCATGAAGCAGGAACTCCAGGCCTTTGCCCAGGCCATGGAGGACCCGGCCAGGCCATTGGTGGCTATCCTCGGCGGTGGGAAGGTGGCTGACAAGCTCGGGGCGGTCTTTCGCCTCATCGATCTCGCAGACAAGGTCATCTTGGGGGGGGCCATCGCCTACACCTTCCTCAAGGCCAAGGGTTTCGAAATCGGGGCCTCGGCAGTGGAGGAAGAGATGTTGCCGCAGGCCAAGCGCATCCTCCAGAAGGCCCAGAGGAAGGGGGTCAAGCTCTATCTGCCGGTGGACTGTGTCTTGGCCCAGCAAAAGGAACCAGGGGCGCAGACCATGATACGGCCGGTGCAAGAGATCCCGCAGGGGTGGATGGGGCTGGATATCGGACCCGCATCCGTGGCCCTTTTTTCCGAGGCCCTCGCCGATGCCCGCACCATAGTCTGGAACGGCCCCATGGGGGTGTACGAGCTCGACGCCTTCAGCCGCGGCACCTCGGAGTTGGTGCGGGCCGTGGCCCGAAGCGGTGCCTTCTCCATGCTGGGGGGCGGAGACCTGGACTCCGCGGTCCACAGGGCCGGGGAGGCCGACAAGATCTCCTACATCTCCACGGGCGGGGGGGCCTTTGTGGAACTCATCGAGGGCAGGTCCCTCCCTGGCGTCAAGGCCTTGACGAGGTGTGCCAAGAGGAGGCGCTGAGAATTGAGAAACCCACTGATCGCCGGAAACTGGAAGATGTACATGACCCGCCCCCAGGCCCGGGGACTGGTCCAGGGGCTCAAGGAGCTCCTGTCCGGACAGAGGATCGAGGCGCAGGTGGTCATAGCGCCGCCCTACACCTGTCTGAACGACGTGGCCGAGGCCTTGAAGGGTACAGAGTGGCACCTCGCTGCGCAGGACGCCCACTGGGAGGAGGAGGGGGCCTATACAGGCGAGGTCTCCCCCGTGATGCTGCGGGAGGTGGGATGCACCTTCGTGATCCTCGGCCATTCGGAGAGGAGGCAGTATTTCGGGGAGACGGATGAGGTGGTCCGCAAGAAGGTCAGGGCCTCCCTCAGACACGGGTTGATCCCCATATTGTGCGTGGGGGAGTCCCTGGGACAGAGGGAACAGGGAGAGACCGTCCAGGTAGTGGAAGCGCAATTGGCTGGGGCCTTCCAAGGGCTTGCTGATCACGAGGCCCCGGAGTTCGTCATCGCCTACGAGCCCATCTGGGCCATAGGGACAGGGAGGACCGCCACCCCAGGGCAGGCCCAGGAGGTCCACCGCGCCATACGCCAGTGGCTCGACAGGGCCTTCTCTCCCGAAAGGGCCCTATCCACGCGGATTCTCTACGGTGGGAGCGTCAAGGCCGACAACATCGATCAACTCATGGGGGAACCGGACATAGACGGTGCCCTGGTGGGAGGGGCAAGTCTCAAGGCGGAATCCTTTGCCAGGATCGTGGCCTTCAGGCCAAGGACCTGAGCCCGGGGATGGAGGGTTGGAGGCCAGCGCCTAGGGAAGAGACCCCATGCGATCCAGCGGCTCCATGAGGGCCGGACAGACGGAGTGGACCACATAGCCCAGCAGAACGGAGGTCTTTCTTCATGTACACGGTGTTGGCTATCTTGCATGTGTTTCTCTGCCTTTTCTTGATCCTGGTGGTGCTCCTCCAGACCGGGCGTGGCTCGGACATCGGGGCGGTCTTCGGCGGGGGGGCGAGTCAGGCCCTCTTCGGGGGAGCCGGACCAGGGACCTTCCTCGGGAAGCTCACCGCGGTGGTGGCGGCCATCTTCATGATCACCTCCTTGGCCATGGCAGGTGGGCTCTTCAAGAAGGCCCCCAAGTCAGTGGTGGGGGAACAGCCGGTCAGGCAGGCCCAGGAGGCACCGGCGCAGGTCCCGCAGGGGCCGCCAGCACCGGTGGTCCCGGACCAGGCTCCACAGAGACCCTGAGGCCTGGATGGCAATCCGTATTCCTTGCCGCGCGGGCCATAGTACGATATATTTGAGGCGCTGCCGAAGTGGTGGAAGCTGGTAGACACGCCATCTTGAGGGGGTGGTGGGCTACGCCCGTAGGGGTTCGAGTCCCCTCTTCGGCACCAGTCGATCCCACGCCCGGGCCCAGCGGTCTGGGCGTCCTGGTTTATGGACCACCCTCGAGAGGTGTGGCGAGGAGAGATGGGCCCCCTGCAGGAAGGCGAATGGGTCCTGCTCGTAGATCAGAGACGCCGTGAGTTCTTGGTCCGCCTCCAGAGGATGGGGCGTTTCCACTCTCACCACGGCTTCGTGGAACACGAGGCGATGATAGGGCTACCCGAGGGGTCCGAGGCGGTCTCCTCCCATGGGCATCGCCTGTGGGTCTTGCGTCCCACCCTCTCCCAGATCATCATGAATATGCCCAGGCAGGCCCAGGTCATCTATCCCAAGGACATCGGGACCATCCTGCTGTGGGCTGACGTCTTTCCAGGCGCCACGGTGGTGGAGGTGGGCACTGGATACGGGGCCCTCACCATGGCCTTGGTGCGTGCGGTGGGGAGGGAGGGGCGGCTCATCTCTTACGAGATCCGCGAGGATTTCTACCGGGCCGCCCAGCGCACCGTGTCGGCCTATCTGGGGAACTGCCCCCAGTGGACCATCCGGCTGGGGGACGCCTCCGAGGGGATCCTGGAGCGAGAGGTGGACAGGGTCCTACTGGACGTGCCGGAGCCGTGGAGGCTGCTCCCACAGGCGAAGGAGGCCCTGAGGCCCGGGGGGATACTCCTGTGTTTCATGGCCAACGCGATCCAGGTGAAGAGCCTCCACGATGGCTTCGAGGAGACAGGCGGCTTCGCCCTGTGGGAGACCATCGAGACCCTCCTCCGGCCGTGGCACATCAAGGGCCTGAGCGTGCGTCCAGCCCATCGCATGACCGCCCACACCGGTTTCATCACCACGGCGAGACGGGTCCATGACCAAAGGGACGCCCTGACCCTCTCGCCCCTCCCTTTGTAACTCTGCAATCGGTAACAGCGAGGCGGCGGCACTTCTAGGAACGGCTTGCCTGTCTGCCGCGCCGCGCTTGGCGCAGGCAGGGCGGGGGCCCTTCGATCTGGATTCCTTTCACGCAAGGGCCTCTGCCACCGCCGAGCGAAGCTGCTCCAAGAATAGCCCGAG
>CAZOXN010000279.1:0-4525 GCA_964583655.1 uncultured Desulfarculaceae bacterium
TCCTATTCCTTCCCATGCCTTCCCAACCTCCCCTTCACTCGCAGCTCCTCCGGCCGGCTGCCAGTCGCGTCCCCTTGGCTACCCTCCCCTTTCCAGACCACCTTCCAGGGATGGGCCCTCAGGTCCTCGCTCAGGGCCTGGAGGTGACGCGAGGTCTCCTGAAGTTGCAGGATGAGGAGATAGAGGTTCTGATCGTTGGCATCCAGCACTGACCGTGCATCCCGAATCAACCCTCCGGCCTCGCTGAAGCCATCCTGTGCCTGCCCCAGGATGGGACCAAGCTGCCCTTCGAGACGCGCCATCCGCTCCTGCAACCCCCGATTCGTCTCGCGCAGTTCCTTGAGCAAGGCCACCAGTTCGCTCCCTCCCTCCTGGGTCACCCGGTTCAAGCTCTGGCTCGTCTCCCTCAGCGAGCCTGCCAGCCCATCCACCGAGCCCTGTGAACTACTCAGCAGGCTGTCTACCTTCCCGAAGATTGACTCCAGATCCTTGTTCCTCTGACGGATCTCTTCCAAGAAGGCGTTGGCATTGCGCAGTGTGTCCTGGATGGGGGCGTTGCCTCGGATCTCCTGGACCAATCCGTGTATCTCCTGGATCGTCCCCTTGAGCTGAGAGGCGATCTGTTCCCCGGCCTCTATGATCTGGGCGATGGATGAGGGCGTCTCACCCTCCAGGGCCTCCCCAGGAAGGAGCTCCGGCGATCCCGGGGACCCCGGGGTGAGCTCCACGTACTTGGCACCCATCATGCCGAGGTTGCGGATGTGTGCCCGCGAATCCTTCCGGACCGTGGCATCTGGGTCGATCACCACGGTGACGGCTATGCGTTCCTCCCCCCCGCGGGAGATGCCCACGTGGGTGACCTCCCCTACCTCCAGACCTGCGTACCACACTGGTGAACCTTTCGATATGCCGTCCGCGTAACGGAACAGCAAGACGATCTCCTTCTTCTTCTCCCAGACGGTCCTTATGTCGCTCACGACGAAGATCCCTACTGCGAGGAGCACCGCTGATACAAGGATCAGGGCCCCAGACTTGATCTCGGATCTGAACACTTCCATGGGACTCTCTCCCCCTTGCTGGTACCTGGAGACAAACCTTCCTCACTCGGGTTCCTGTGCCCATGACGACGAGCCCTTCACCCGCCGGCTCTCGCCGGTTGCAACCAACCACGAACCACCGTCAGGGCCCGAACCACGAGATCTCTTTTCCCAACGATCACCCAAGGCTCAAAGTCGGATACAAAGGGATCATCACTCCATATCCAACAGGTCCTCCAGATAGTCCCGACTGGATTGGCGAAGGGGGATAGGGCCATCGGGGCTCCCCTTGATGAACTGCTGCACCAGAGGGTCCTTTGAACCCTGAATCTCCTGTGGGGTCCCCTCTGCCACCACCTTGCCTCGAAACAGGACCACCATCTTGTGAGCGATCTTGAAGGCACTGCGCGTGTCGTGAGTCACCACCACCGAGGTGATGTTGAGTCGGCGGCTCAAGTCCATCATGAGCTGGTCGATGACCCCGCCCACCACCGGGTCAAGGCCCGAGGTCGGTTCATCGTAGTACACTATCTCCGGGTCCAGGGCCAAGGCCCTGGCCAAGGCCACCCGTTTCTGCATCCCTCCGCTCAGTTGGGCCGGCTTCAGATGTTCGAAGTCCCGAAGTCCCACCAGTTCGAGCTTCATCTTGACGATCATCCCGATGATCTTCTCGTCCAACTGGGTGTGTTCACGAAGAGGCAAGGCGATGTTATCCCTGACCGTCAAGGAGTTGAGCAGCGCCCCTCCCTGAAAGAGCATCCCAAACTTCTTACGGTAGGCCTCCATCTCCTCCTCGTCGAACTTGGTGATGTCTTTGCCCTTCACCCAGATCTCTCCCGAGTCGGGACGCAGTACCCCGATGAGGTGTCGAAGCAGGGTGCTCTTGCCGCAACCGCTTCCACCCATGATGGCAGTCACTTTTCCCTTTTCGATCTCCAGATCGATGCCGTCCAGGACTATCCTGCCGTCGAAGGTCTTGACGAGCTCCTTGACCCGGATGATCACATCTTCAGGCATATCTGTCTGGCCCGCTCTCCACAGATATCCTCATCCATACGTTGGTCTGCCGCCATCTGGCCGTAGCCGGTCAGAGGCCGCCCTTCTGGCAGCACAACGAAAGGGTGACAACGGAACACCCAAACGCGCAATCAACTCTAGATCTCAGATCTTCGGCGGTATCCTCCGTTCCGACCTGACGCCCTCAGAAGAACATGTAGAATAGCGTCGTAAAAAAACAGTCCGCCAGGATGATGAGGACCAGAGACGTCACTACGGATACCATGGTCGACCTGCCCACCCCCTCGGCCCCTCCCCTGACCACGAAGGCCATGTAGCACCCTACCATGACGATGATGACAGCGAAGACCACGCTCTTGACCAGCCCTGTCAAGATGTCTTTGAGCAGCATGGCATCCAGGGTGGTCTGGATGTAAAGGGAAGAGCGTATCCCTACGGCCGCGGTCCCGACTGCGTATCCTCCAATCATTCCAACTAGATCCGCCACCACCGTCAGGCACGGCAGCATGACCAAGAGGGCCAGGAACCTCGGCACCACCAGGAACGCGATGGGGTGTATCGCCATCACCTCCAGGGCCAGGATCTCCTCTGTTACCATCATGGTCCCGAGTTCCGCTGTGAAGGCTGCACTCACCCTCCCTGCGACCACTATGGCGGTTAGAAGAGGGCCCAGCTCCCTGGTCAGTGCCACGCTCGCCAGACTGGCCGCATAGTTCACCGCCCCGAACTTCTCCAGTTGGTACGCGGTCTGCAAGACGAGAATGATCCCGATGAAGAAAGAGACCAAGAGGACTATGGGGAGGGACTTGACGCCGACTTCATCCATCTGAACGAACACCGCCCTGCCCCGCAAGCGTTTCCCCTGCAACGGCTTTACGACCATCCACCGGACCGTGTCCAGGAAGAGGTGCCATATGCTGCTGAGGTGCTGCAGGAAAAGGATGAATCTGTCCGAGCCGCTGTTGCTCAGTGCGTTGCTCACGCCCTGCTCCTCCCTCCCAAGGCCACATCCACCCGCGGGACCACCTCGAAGACATCCTTGAGGTGTGCCAGATCGAAAGCGGCCTCCACCGACGGATTCATGCCAGCCAAGGTGAAACGAATTGCACCCTTTTGCGATCGCTGGAACCCCTCGATGAGGGTGGCAATCCCCGAGCTGTCCATGTAAGGGACCTGGGAGAGGTCGACTATGACCTGAACGGTCCCTTTCTGAAAAAGGGGGGCCAAGGCCTTTCTGACATCGGGGGAACTGCCCATGTCTACATCCCCCTGGGGAACGACCACGTAAACCCGTGGCACCGGCTCCTGCACATCCACCTTCATCTCCCTTGCCCCCCCGAGACCTTCCTGTACTTGACGAGTCTCAGCATGGTCCCTCCCCCCTCTTGGGCCTCGTAGCTCACCTCGTCCATGGCTGATCTTATGAAATGGGTCCCCAGACCACCTGGGCGAATGTCTCCCAATTCCCGCGGACGTATGGTGGTCGGGTCCACGGCCTTCCCGAAGTCCCGGACCTGTATCTCGAGACTCTCTTCCTTGACCATGAAGCGCAGAACTATACGCTCGCCAAGACGATTCCCGTAGGCATGGCGTATCGCATTGGTGCATGCCTCGTCCACGGCCAGGATCAGCTGCGCCACCTCCTCGACTCCGAAGGCCATCCGCTGGGCCAGCCTTTCCACCAGGCATCGAACGAGAAAAAGGGCCGACGGGTCACTGGGGATCTCCAGCAAGACAGGACCTCGGATCTGACTCAACGACATGTCTCTCCATCCACGCTGATAGCCACCACCGTGACGTCGTCGCTCTGGTGAGATGCACCCACGAACCCCTTCAGTCGAGCCATGACCCTCGTGAGAAGCCGTCCCGCCTCTGAATCACCTCCGCAGACGGCCTCTTCCAGCCGCTCCCACCCGAAGGGCTCCCCTGAGGCGTTCTTGGCCTCCAACAGCCCATCAGTGGCCAGGATCAAGCAGTCCCCAGGACGAAGGACGATCCTACCACGACTGTAGGACCTTTCTGGCAGGATCCCCAGCGGCGGGCCCGCTCCGTCTCGGAGAAGTCGGAGGCGGCCTCGGGCAGGATTCCACAGCACCGGGGGCAAGTGACCAGCGTTGACGTATTGGATGGTACGTCGTGGGGCATTCAAGACCATGTAGAGCATGGTCACAAACATCCCCCTCTGGCTTCGCTCGCAGAGGGCCTCGTTGATCTTCTCCATCGCCTGGGCGGTCCCTCTCTGGTGGACGGCAAGAAAGCGAAAATCGGCTGTGAGCTTGGCCATATAGAGGGCTGATGAAACCCCTTTGCCAGAGACATCTCCTATGACGATCCCAAGACGATCCCCGCGAAGGGGGATGAAGTCGTAGAAGTCCCCTCCCACCTCATGGGCCGCCTGGTAGTGGGCACGGAAACGGTAACCGTCTATCTCAGGGACAGTTCGGGGGAGGAAACTCTGTTGGACACTGGTG
>CAZOXN010000280.1:0-4519 GCA_964583655.1 uncultured Desulfarculaceae bacterium
GCCCTAAGAGCGAGCGGGTAGTCCGCAAAAGGCTCCCAAAGCACCGGGCAAGGATGCCCAGATCCCAGATCAAGGAGGATTGAAACATGGGACTTCGGATCAACACGAACATCGCGGCCATAAACGCCCACCGGCAATTGGGCATCACTGACACCAAGATGGCCCAGTCCATGGAGAGGCTCTCATCCGGGTACCGGATCAACAGGGCCAAGGACGATGCCGCGGGGCTGGCCATAGCCCAGAAGTTCGCGGCGCAGGTCCGCTCCCTAAGCGTGGCCTCCCAGAACGCAAGCCAGGCCAACTCCCTACTGCAGATGGCAGAGGGAGGGGCAGACCAGATCCACACCATGCTCATCAGGCTCAAGGAGCTCGCCACCCAGGCGGCATCCTACAACAACACGGCAAACCTGAGCGAGATCGACGCCGAGGCGCAGAAGCTCCTCTCGGAGATCAACAGGATCGCCCAGGCCACCAAGTACCTGGACACGGCCCTCCTGACAGGCTTCGGCGTCAAGGGTGCTGGGACCCTGACCGCCGCCAACACCTACGGTTTCGACGTCTCAGGCGCGGCCACAGGGACCTACACGATCTCGGCACCCGCTGCAGGGGGATCCATCACCGTGGCCAAGGATGGGACGAGCCAGACCCTGAGCGTGACGAATGGGCAGCAGACCCTCAACTTCTCCACCTTCGGGATCAGCCTCAAGACCACCGAGGCCTTTCTCGCCTCCACTGTGGCCAACATAGCGACCGCCCTCAGTGGCGTTATTATTGTCTCGGGCACCACAGCGGCCTTCCAGGTGGGGGACAAGAACAACACCTATAACCAGATCAGCTTCCAGATAAGCTCCATCGACTACGACGTCATCGGCAGTGCCACCGTGGCTGGCAGCGCGGCCCAGTTGGATGACCTCAAACTGGACACGGTCTCGCATGCCCAGTATTCCCTGGATGTCATCGATCAGGCCATCGCTGACGTGAACACGGTTCGCGGGGCCATAGGGGCGATCCAGAACCGCCTCGGTTACACCTACGCGAACCTCCAGATCTCCATCGAGAACCTCAGCGCGGCCGAATCGGTGATCCGAGACGTGGATATGGCTTACGAGATGGTGAACTTCACCAAGACCCAGATCCTGATGCAGTCTGGGACGGCCATGCTGGCCCAGGCCAACCTGGCACCGCAGAACGTGCTCGCCTTGCTGGGGCGATAGCCTTGGTTGGCGAGACGCCCTGCGTTTCCCCGGGGGGCACCTGACAGGGTCCCCCCGGGCCCAACGCATTGGGAGGTAGGAAATGGAAGTGCGGCAAGTCCTCTCCCCTCAAGAGGGAAAGGTGACCCCGGCCAGGGATCACCCTGGGCCGAGGCCTTGCGCGTCTCCAAAGGAGGTCGCACCGGAAGGGAGGGCCCCTGCCCCCCAGAGGGTGGAGCCGATCTTGCGCATGCCTGACGTACACGAGATGGCGAGACACATAGCCGAGGTGCTGAACGAGGCCATGCGCTCCCTGAAGTTCTCCCTTAGCTTCGAGCCAGCAGGGGATGGCGAGTCCATGACCATCCGGGTGGTGGACGGGGATGGGAGGCTCATACGGACCATCCCACTGAGCGAATTCATCTCTCTGGCGCAGAGGTTGACCCAAGGGACTTGGAACAGCGGCTTCCTGGCTGACCAGGTGGTGCGTTGAGGCTTGAGTCGGTGCCATGTGGCACAATGGACCCGCATCTCGATTCTGGGGATCGAGGTCGTTGGAGATGATCGGTTGCAAGTCCCCTTTCGGTGGCAACAGAGCAGTGACAGGAGTCGATGACGCGCGGCCGTAAGGCCTCCTCGGACAAGACATGGTGGTGATCAGATGAGCAGCGACCCCGTCGCCTACGTATCAGGACTTGCCAGCGGCATAAACTGGAGGGATACGATCCTCCAGCTCCGCGCAGTGGAACACAGAGGCATAGATCTGGTCTCCAAGAGGAAAGCAGATTACGAGGCCAAATTGGCCGCATGGAGGGAGCTCAACACCAAGCTCCTGGCCTTCAAGTCTGCCTCTGAGGCCATGCGGGCGGAGACATCCTTCGATCTGCTCTCTGTCTCGTCAGCATCGTCCTCCGATACAGCGGCCGAGGCCATCTTGACGGCTACCGCCGGCACGTCCGCTGTCCCTGGGAGATATTCCATAGAGGTCCTCCAGGTGGCCGAGGCCCAGAAACTCTCCAGCAAGTCCTTCTCGAGCCAAAATTCCGCCTTGGGGGCCTCGTACGCCGGGACCGTCTTGATAAACGGGCGGGAAGTGGAGATATCCTCCACCGACACCCTCGTCAACATCAGGGACAAGATCAACGCCCTCAACAGCGGCTCCCAGGCCACGGGTGTGGTGGCGAGCATTGTACGCTACTCCGCCAGCGATTACAGGTTGGTCCTCACGAGCGAGGCAGAGGGCGAGGCCGGGATGGATCTCGCGCAGGTCGGATCCAGCTCTGCCCTCCAGGCCCTGGGCCTCGTCAGCGCATCCACCACGGTCAAACACTTCACCTCGGACGGGGCCGCCTCGGACACCTTTGCAAGCTCCACTGCCGCTGTGTCCACACTGCTGGGGCTCGACAATGCACCATCAGGGGACGTCGTCATAGGCGGCCAGGTCGTGACCATCGACCTGTCCAAGGGCCTCACCGAGATCGCCGCTGATATCGACGCCGTGGAAGGGGTCTCTGCCCGTGTGGCCAGCACCACGGAAGACGGCCTCACCAGGTATTACATAGACGTCAGTGGCACGACCTCCTTCACGGATGACGACAACGTCCTGGAGGTTTTGGGCTTCCTGAAAAGGGTATTCACCACGGTCGATGAGATCCACGTAAGCGATACGGCCAACACCAAGGTGGGCGGCGCTGCTGTGGATGCAGCCACCACGTGGGATCAGGTGGATACGGGTGGTGGGACCAACAACGTGACCGACGGGGACACCATAACCATAAAGGGCACGAGGCACGATGGCACAGCGGTCACCGCCCAGTACACCATCTCGGACAAGTCCACCGACACGATTCAGGGGCTCCTCAGCGCCATAGAGTCCGCCTTCGGAGACGTGACGGCCACCGTCACGGCCGAGGGGAAGATCCAGGTCACGGACAACACGGCCGGGGACAGCGCCCTTTCCATCCAACTCATCGCCAACAATGAGGGTGGTGGAGACTTGGATCTGGGTGACATCGCGGCCTTCCAGCAAGGCTATGCCATGGAGCTCCAGTCGGGCGAAGATGCCCTCCTGAGGGTGGACGGGGTCTACCTGTCGCGTGCCTCCAACACGGTCACCGATGTCATCACAGGGGTGACACTGGATCTCAAGATGGCAGAACCCGAGACCACGGTGACCCTGACCTTGACCAGGGACGTGGAAGGCCTCGTCTCCAAAATCAAGGACTTCGTGGCCAAGTACAACGAGGTCATGACCATGATTCAGGGGCATATGAGCTACGACAGCGAGGAGAAGAAGCCAGGTGGCATCCTGTTCGGAGACGGAACCCTCTCGTCCATCAAGTCTGACCTCATGGGCCCCTTGGTGTCCCCGGTTTGGGGGGTTTCCGAGGAATTCGCCATCTTGGGCATGGTTGGGATCAACCTGGACAATCAGGGCAAACTCTCCGTGGCCGAGAGCACCCTCAAGGGGTGCCTCCAGAGCGACTTCGAGGAGGTGAAAAGGCTCTTCGTGGGGACCGGGGTCGCCAGCGTTGGGACCCTGGACTATCTTACCCACGGCACGAGGACCAAGGCGGGCACCTATGCCGTTAACATCACTCAGGCACCGACCCAGGGCACGGTCACCGGGGTTGCGGATCTCTCGGGAGGGCTTTCCGCGGACGATACCCTGGCCATCTCCCACGGGGTGGACACCGCGGTCATTGAGTTGACATCCGGGATGAGCCTCGAAGAAATCGTGGCGGCCCTGAACAGCGAGCTCACGGCTTCGCACAGTCAGGTCATCGTAGGGGACGAGGTGCTCTATGCAGACCCTGCCATGACCGAGACCTTGAGGAGTTCCACGACCTGGGCGCAGGTATACGACGACTCTGGCACCTCTGCAGGGCTTCAGGACGGGGATGTGATCCTCTTCAGTGGCATCAAGAGAAACGGTGCCTCGGTCTCAGGGAGCTATACCATCTCGGATGTCGACACGGATACCATACAGGGGCTCCTCACCGCCATAGAAGAGGCGTTCGGAGACACGGTGATCGCGAGCATCGATTCCCAGGGCAGGATCACGGTCTCGGATCGTACAAGCGGCACGAGCTCGCTTTCCCTCACCATAACGTCTCCAGAGGGGAGAAACCTGGATTTCGGGACCATCGACGTGGACCCGGATGGGGAGGACGGGAGCTGCCATGGCCGGTACTCCATACCTGTGATCGCATCGGCATCGTCCGACGGCAAGTACCTCATCCTGACCCAGGCGAATTACGGGAGCGCCAGCTCTTTCACGGTCACGCAGGCCAACGATCTCATCCTAGGGTCGGGCAAGGACGGGA
>CAZOXN010000281.1:0-4516 GCA_964583655.1 uncultured Desulfarculaceae bacterium
GGGCGGCATCGACTACATAGAGAACTTCAGCGTGGAGAGCACGGACAAGTACACCACGCGCAGCGAGGCCTGTTTCGGGTGCCCCATCCATTGCAAGCACCAGTTTCATATCAAGAGCGGTCCTTTTGCCGGTGAGAGGGGCCACGGGACAGAGTATTGCATCATGAGCGCCCACGGCCCCTCCTGCGGGAACCGGGATCTGGCCGCTGTCCTGAAGCTGAACAAGATCTGCAACGAATACGGCATCTGCGGCGACACCTCCGGGATCACCCTGGCCGCGGCCTTCGAATGGTATCAGAGGGGCCTCATCGGCAGAGAGGAAACCGAGGGGATCGAGCTGGAGTGGGGCAACTATGAGGCCCAGATAGCCATGCTGCACAAGATCATCAAGCGAGAGGGCTTCGGGGACGTCCTGGCAGAGGGGACGGCCATGGCGGCCAAGAGGGTGGGCCAAGGGGCGGAGAGATACATAGCCCACTCCAAGGGCGGTGACGTGGATCAGTGCGACATAAGGAGCCTCAAGGGGTGCGCCCTGTCCGATGCTGTGTCGAGCCGCGGGGCGGATCCCCAGCGGGGATGGCCGGGTCACGAGGTGGTGGCCAGACCGCTTCCTCCCAAGAAGGCCAAGGAGTTGTTCGGCACGGATCAGGGGGTGGACCCCCTCTCCTACGAGGGGAAGGCGGCCGCGGTGAACTACTTTTCCTCGCTGTGCGCCCTGAGCGATGCCCTGGGGATCTGCAAGTTCGCCACCAAGTGGATGGGGAGCGTCACTGACATCAAGGAGATGGCCGAGCTATTCTCAGCGGCCACCGGGGTAGAGATGGACGAGGATGGATTGTGGAAGGCAGCGGCGAGGCTCCACAACGTGGAGAGGGCCTTCCTGGTCCGGGAGGGCATCACGCGGAAGGACGACACCATTCACGGCCGGCCCATGGAGGAGCCTGTGCCATCTGGCCCGTACAGAGGGGAGGTGCTGGACAGGGAGAGATTCGCCAGGATGCTGGATGAATATTACGAGATCATGGGTTGGGACCGGGAGACAGGGATACCCACCAGGGAGACCCTGGAGTCGCTGGGGCTCGAGGATGTGGCGGATGAGCTGGAGAGGATGGGCAAATACTGAAGGAGGTCCGAATCATGATCAAGGAGAACGTGCCATCGCAGTGTGATGCCCTGGTCATAGGGTCAGGGGCGGCCGGGCTGGTCGCCGCACTCACTCTCAAGGACTCGAGGCCCGCCTGGTCCGTCTGGGTGGTGGAACAGTCCCAGAGCGTGGGGGGCACCACCGCTTACAGCGGGGGGGTATGCTGGATACCTGGCAACAGGTGGAAGGAAGATCCTGAAAGGGACTTGGAGGAGGCCAGGAGATATGTCAAGGGGGCCTTTCCGGAGGTCGACGAGAGATGTCTGGACTCTTTTTTGGCCGATGCCCCGCGCGTGCTGGATTTCATGATCTCCAAAGGGGTCAAGATGGAGGGATTCCCGGAGTACCCGGACTACTACCAGGAGATCGACGGGGCATCCACGGGCAGATCCGTCTCTCCACAGGTCTACAAGGGGCCCAAGAAGATCCGCAAGTTCATCCGCAAGGTACCGTACTTCTACCCGCCCTTCACCCTGAAGGAGGCAGAGGAGTGGGGCCTTCACAGGCTCCTCCACTGGAACAAGACCCTCCTGGCCAAGCGCAAGGTGGCCGGGCACCTTACCCTGGGCCCAGGTTTCATAGGGTTTCTGTTGGACGCCTGCATGGAGGCTGGGGTGGACCTGGCACTGGGCTGCAAGACCGACGGGCTCCTGATCCAGGGGCAGCAGATTACAGGGGTCACGGTCAAAGGGCGCAAGGTCTCGGCGCCGGTGGTCATCATGGCCTGTGGCGGGTTCTCCCACAACCAAGAGCTGATGAGACGGATCAAGGCGGTGCGTCCGGTCCTGAGCGTGGCCTCCGAGGAGTGCGACAACGGGGGTGGTCTCTCCCTGGCCCTCGATGCAGGCCTCGAGGTGGGGAACCCTTACTGCTGGTGGGTCCCCATCATGAAGCTCTACGGCGAAGACGAGGAGAAGCCAGGCCCCGACATATGGGCCTATCACCCGACCCTCCATGACCGATGCTGGCCTGGCGGGATCATGGTCAATGCCCAGGGGAGGCGCTTCACCAATGAGTCGGCCTGTTACAACACGGTGGGGGGGATACTGGCCATGGACCCGGACCCCCACCTCGACAGGGTCTGGCTCATCTGGGGCGAGTACTACGTCAAGAACTATATCCGCGGGACGACCTCCTGGCTCCATCCGGCCAAGAGTTATATGAACAAGTCAGGATCCCTGGAGGAACTGGCCGGCAAGATAGGGGTGCCCGCATCCAACCTCAAGGATACCGTAGGGCGCTGGAACGAGATGGCGGCGAGGGGCCGCGACGAGGAGTTCCACAGGGGTGAGAGCCTCTACGACCGATTCATGGGTGACAGGTTCCGCGACGGGCATCCCAACATAGGGCCAGTGGAGGCCCCGTTTCAAGCGGTCAGGGTCCATCCGGGATGCCTGTCCACAAAGATGGGCCCCGTGAACGACGAGTTCGGCCGGGTGCAACTGGAAGACGGCAGGAAGGTCTCGGGCCTGTACGCCGCGGGAAACGCCGGGGCCTCTTTCCTCGGGAACATCTATCCCGGGGCAGGGGGGACATTGGGTCCGGCCGTGGTATTCGGGTACAGGGCTGCACGCCACGCCTGTGGTTGAGGCCAGGGAGGCGGGAATCCAGATGGAGGAGATCAGGGCCCTCAAGCACCTCTTCAGTCCCATATCCATCGGGGGGGTGGAGGTGAGGAACCGCATCGTCATGCCCCCCATGCGCACCGGATATGGGACAGGGGACGGCCGGGTCACGGACAGGCACCTCGGGTACTACGGGGCCAGGGCCAAGGGGGGGGTCGGTCTGGTCATCGTGGAGGTGACCACTGTCCATCCGAGGAGGAAGTACACCCCCAATTCCCTGGGCCTTTTCGAAGACGGACAGATCCCTGGCTGGCGGGAACTTGGAAGGGTGGTCCATGCCCATGGGGCGAGGATCGCAACGGAATTGCTGGACCCTGGCCCGTTCGGTCCCTCGTCTCTGAGCGGGATGGTCCCTGTGGGGCCGTCACCTCTGGCCACGCGCAACATCAAGGAGCTTCCGAGGGAGCTGGACCAGGGCGAGATCGAGGCAGTGATCCAGGACTTCGTCAGGGCGGCCTCCAGGGCCAGGGAGGCGGGCCTGGACGCGGTGGAGATCCATGCATGCCATGCCTTCGCCCTGGTGGGGTCGTTCCTCTCGCCGCTGCTGAACAAGCGCTCGGACATGTATGGCGGGGCTTTGGAAGGGAGGGCGAGGCTCCTCCTGGAGATCGTCCAGGGGATAAAGGCCGAGGTGGGGAGAGACTTCCCTGTCATCGTCAGGCTCTCTGGGGATGAGCGGGTCCCGGGGGGGCAGGGCATCCAGGAGACCCAGCTCCTGGCCACCATGCTGGCGGAGGTGGGGGCCGACGCCCTGGAGATATCCGGCGGGACCATCCCCGAGGCGTTTTGGGCGGTGGTGGCCCCGAGCGGGACCGAGCTCGGGCTCAATGCCCGGTTCGCCGAGGCGGTTAGGGAGGCAGTGAGGGTCCCTGTCATATGTGTGGGGAGGATCAATGACCCGCGCCTGGCGGATTTCCTGATCCGGACGGGCAAGGCGGACATGGTCTCCATGGGGAGGGCCCTCATAGCCGACCCGGATCTGTCGAACAAGGCCGCCTCAGGGAGGTTCGAGGACATAGCCCCGTGTGTGGCCGACAACTATGGATGCCTCGGGACGCCCCTGGCAGCCAAGGCCATGGAATGCATCGTGAACCCGGCGGTGGGCAGGGAGAGGGAGTTCCCCATCGTCCCTGCCCCTCGGCCCAAGACGGTCCTGGTGGCGGGGGGCGGTCCAGCGGGTCTGGAGGCGGCCAGGGTGGCTGCCCTGAGGGGGCATCGGGTGACATTGGTGGAGAAGGAGGAGAGGCTCGGGGGACAACTCAACCTCGCCTGTGTCCCGCCCTTCATGCAGGAGATGAGCAAGCTGACCCAGTACCTGGCCTGCCAGGTCAGGAAGGCCGGGGCGGTTATACAACTGGGGAGGGAGGTGACGGTCAGGGTGGTAAAGGAGATGAGGCCAGAGGCGGTCGTGGTGGCCACTGGGGCTACCCCCCTGATCCCGGATGACATCCCAGGGATCAGGGATGGGAAGGTGGCCACCGCATGGGACGTCCTGGCCGGGAGGGCGGGGCTGCGCGCCAGGAACGTCGTGATCCTGGGAGGCGGTTCGGTGGGGTGCGAGACAGCTGACTTTCTTGCCGAGGACGGTGCCAATCCATTCGTCGGGCTCACCCGTGTCACCATAGTGGAGAAGACGGGGGATGTGGCGTTGGACATGGCTGGCCAGGCCAGATACTTGTTGATGCAAAGGCTGCGCCAGA
This sequence comes from uncultured Desulfarculaceae bacterium, assembly GCA_964583655.1. GTDB lineage: Bacteria > Desulfobacterota > Desulfocorpusculales > Desulfocorpusculum > Desulfocorpusculum > CAZOXN01. The sequence continues at coordinate 4,470 of CAZOXN010000281.1, forward strand.
AGGGGGTGAGGATCCTCACCTCGGCCTGGGTGAAGGAGGTAAGGGGG
>CAZOXN010000282.1:0-4515 GCA_964583655.1 uncultured Desulfarculaceae bacterium
GTGGTGGATGGCCCATCTGTGCCAGTAGCAGAACAATGCCGGCGAGGGTACCGTACGTGTCTGGCTCAGGAGGCGGCCCCATCGTTCCTCCACGCGCGAGCTGCGGAACACCCAGCGGAAAAGCCCGTCCAGAAAAGGAACGGCCAGCGGGAGGCCCACGGCGGCCGTGCGTTTTCGCAGTTTCTGCTTGATGGATCCGGCCATGGTGAATGAGCCCCCACGGCGCCATGTTCGATTCCGACCGAGGAGATCCACGTCAGGCAAGGGACTCCGGCAAGGGGCGCCCCACCTCCTGTGCGGCTCTTGCCTTTCGGAACCTTCGATGAATCCACCACCATTCCTGGGGATATTCGCGGATCGTCGCCTCGGTCCTCCGAGTCAGGGCCCACAAGAGGCGCCAAGTATCCTCCTTGTGGTCTCCTGTCTCCAAGGGCACGACAGGGGCCTCGATGACCAACCTGTGATGCATATCATGGACCCTCCGCATGAACGCGGGCAGTGCCGGGGCCTTGGTGCGAAGTGAAAGCAAGGCTGGACCTTGAAAAGTGGGCACCCATCGGTCGAAGAAGGGGACATATATGCCCCCCCGGGAGACGTTGAGATCGATGTGAAGGACCAAGACCCCGTTGGATTGAAGCAGGGCCAAGGCCTCCTTGACAGATGCCCAACGTGGTTTGTCCCTCAAGGTGATCACCCCGACCCTGGCACGCCACCGGTCCAGGAATCGTGCTACTGGCGGGTGCCGGGGGTCGCGGACGATCACCCCCACTCGATAGCCCTCGAGTCCCAATCGTGCGAGCATCAAAGGGAAGTTGCCGAAATGGGCAGTGACCAATATCGCCCCTCGGCCTCCCACGAGGGCCTGGTCGAGGTGATGGAGGCCTTCAACGGCGACATGACGACGAAGGGTGTCCAGGCAAATGTATCCAGGATGACCTAGCTCCGCCACGGTCATCCCTAGGTTCCTTGCGAGAGAGCGCAGTATCTCCCTCCGGGCACGAGGATTGCTGGATCGCCCCAGGGCCGTTGCCAGGTTCTCTAGGGCGATACGCCGACGCGGACCCATAAATCGATACATGAGCCAACCCAGGCCACGGCCCACTGCCGGGATCCACGTCACCGGGGTCGCCTTGAGCGAGGCGCAGAAGAAGACCATTCCCGCCCAGGCTGTCCAGGCCCCTGGGCCGCGTTTGAACCACTTGGCGAACCGACGGCTCCTCACCGGTCTCATTCAGGTCCTTAATGCCCTCTGATATCAGGGCCTATGATGCCGTAGGAGGTGAAGAAACCCGTTTGTGTCCCACCTGACAGAGCGTTGATCCAGTATCCTTGACGGCTTCCGAGACCCGCGGGCCCGGGTCTTCACCAGGATAACGACCTCTCGCCAGATCATCTTCCCCCGCCTCTGAGGAAACCATGGCGGTGGTGAACCTTGTATATAAGATCCGGTCTCCGTTGTCCAGGATGGTGGCTTGGGTGGGGGACAACCCATAGGGTCGAGGTGGAATAGAGCAAGATCGGCTCAGTGAAAGCCGAGTCGGGTGGAGCCCCGCTACGGTTTGGGGCGTGGCATAGGCGGCATCGGGACCGACTGGAGGCCCTCTCCCACCGCTGAGGGGTCGGTGTCAGGGACTTGTGAGGCGGGGGCCGATGCCCCGGGGCTGCCCCCCTGCTGCATGGGTCTCCACCACAACAAGTAGCCCAGGGCCAAGACCAATGCCACGAGGATCGAGACCAGCCAGATAGGTCCGCGAGAGGGACCCTTCCTCTTCGTGAGGGCAGGGAAGAAATCTAGGCCTTGAAGGTAGTCCTCGTATCGGAGCAAGGCCTCGTTCTCGTCCAGGCCCACATGTCGGGCATAGGCCTTGATAAAGCCCCTGAGGTAGACCCGTGGAGGGAGTTCCTCCCACTCATCCGACTCCAAGGCCTGCAGCACACGGAGACTTATCCGTGTCTTGGCCGCGATCTCCTCGAGGCGTATGTTCCTCAGCCTTCTCTCACGAGCCAGATAATGGCCGAACCCTTCGTCAGAAACTCGTTCCTCGTCCATGGCGGACGCCTGAGCCCCTTGAAAGGAATTGTTCGAAGGCCCTTCTATCCCGTTGCCCGCAGCAGTGCCGAGACACCCCGTGGATTCATGGCACGGTCTGGGGTCACGGGGCCGCTGGAAATCCGGTGAAAGCAGGGGCGGCCACCCTGACGCATGTGCGGGTGGACCACCAGGATCACATTATCACAGGGTCCACGATGGTGACAACACAGTGGTCGTAATGTCTACCCCGGGGTCACGCGGTTTCTGGAGTGCCCTGCCGCGGTGGCCATCCAGTAGCACGTCCACGGATCGCAGGCCGCTTCAGAGATCATGGGTTCGCCCCATGGCCAGTGTGGCAGGCACGATGCAGATCAAGGGGATGGGGAGACCTCGCAAAGACCAGGCAACGGACACCCCCCGGCTCGGAGAAGGTCGTTGAGAAAGGCTGTTTTGAGATCAAGCAGTTAGTACCTTCATCCAACATTTTGTCAACTAAGAAATCCTGAACTAGCAAACACGAATCTCCGATTGGCGGCTGTCAATCAGAATGCCAATCTGTTACTTTCGATGGTAACAACGCGTCTTCGCAGATGCATCGATTGCCTGCAATTGTAGATTAGATGCGGTTGTGGTATAAGGAGAGAAATCCTTCGCCTGAGCATTGGGAGACCTTGGACAGGGAATACACGACGCCCGAGGCCGCGGAGATCCTTGGGATCCCCATGAGGAAGATCCTCTCTTACATAGAGAGGGGGTATGTGCGGCCGTCGGTATTGGACGCCAAGGGGCATGGGTCCAGGAGACTCTGGTCTTTGTGGGACTTGGACAAGATCCACTTGGTGAGAAGGTGCGAGCAGTTCGGCCTCTCGGTCCGACTCCTGAAGGTCCTGGGCAGGGCCCTCACCCCCCCACTCTGGCCAGAGACCATCATCTCCGGGAAGGTTCCCCCTTATCTCCTGATCGGACAAGGTGGGGAGATGCCCACCTGGCATGGCTCGCTGGAAACCCAGGTCGACCTCATGGCCGGCCCGTGTCTTCTCATCCCCTTGAGGCAGATAGTGGACGAGGTGAGGGACATGCTCTGGAGGAGCCAAGGGTAGCATGGAACTGCACGAGGAACAAAGCCCTTTCCATATCTCGCCGAGCAATTAATAAGGCACCCACTTGGTGTGCGGAGGTATCCATCTGCCGAAGTAGTCCCAGTGTCCAGGCACCCGGACCCACCTACCTGGGTAGTAAGGGGCATAGTAACCGGGACCATAGTACGGCCCCGGATAATGGTACGGTCGCACCAGACCTGCATCGAACATGGATCCAGCCAAGATACCGGCACCTGCCCCCAGAGCAGCCCCTCTGGCATTGCCGGTGAGACCGTACCCCAAGGCAGCACCCGCGGCGCCGGTGGTGGCAGCACATCCAGAGGAAAGGAGCCAGATCCCCATGACTGCCACCAGTGAAGCGCCCATCAAGATCTTCCTTCTGTCCCCTCTGGACAACGCCTGAAGCCAGTTCCCCAACCTCTTCTTGTCCATCGATGGCCTTACCATCCTTTCCGTCAGCGGCCCTCCCAGGTGAACCCAGTCACCCTGAGCACTCCTGCAATTCAACCAAGACCTTCTCACGTTCAGAGGCACTCAGCTATCCTGCGCCCCTCAACAATACAGACGGCCCTCTGGACACAAAGTTTACCTCCTCGGAAGACCCTCAGCCGGAGTTCACAGAACCCTGCTCCTGGAGTGGGCGGACGAGGCAGACCCGCGCCTCGGTCTCTCCCCCTATGGAGGGTCTGTCTCGACTTCCTGCTCTCACGGCCAAGCGGCCAACTCTCTACATGGGCCAGCGCAAAGGGGGGTATCCTATCCGGCTCTCAGCCCAACCGCATGGCCCAAAGAGCATTCGGGACACGCAAAGCCGAGGTTTCCATCCGGCGGCACACCTCCATCGCGGTGGCCACTCGCCCCCCTTCGCCTCGCACTGCCGCCTCCGGCAACCCATGGACGCCCCCCTTCAGGTCATACGTGGACCCTCTGCGGGTTCGCATGATGCGGGAAACCCAAGGAAGAAAGTGAACGATGGTTAGTGCACGCCCGTGGTCGTGCATCCTGACCCTGGGCCTAAGGAAGCGTCAAGTCTCCCTGGGCGAGCCCAGGGCCTCGACAGCACGATGAAGCGAGTCCTGGGATACGTTGAGGATCTCCGCGCGGCAACGGCGGGCCATGCGGTCTCTTTGCCCACCGAAAACCCTCATGGTGATCGCCTGCTGGAGCAGGAGGGAAGGGCGTAGGTCCCGACATCTTAGCCCGAGCAGATCGCCTGGAGGAGCTCCCTGGTCTCTCAAGGAGGAACCACAGGCTCGGTACCTCTTCTCCGAGCAGGTCTGTTTCGACTGGAACCTGCCATCGGACCCAAGGCACTGCCGACTTCACGCACTGCCGTACTCGTAGACCCCGCGGCCGCTCTTCCGGCCGAGGCGACCCGCTTCG
>CAZOXN010000283.1:0-4508 GCA_964583655.1 uncultured Desulfarculaceae bacterium
CGATGATCCGGTCGAGACTCACGATCCCGGAGCTCACCTTCCTGGGCTTCATCTGCACCTCCACGGAACACTTACCCTGATCGGTCATCAGCGACCCATTGACATGGTCGATCTTATCACAGCAGTACGGAGCTGAGAACAATCCCCACCGGTTGAACCCGCAAGGCGTGATCCTCTATAATGCATCGGGGCTGGAGAAACGCCCTGGAGCGGGCTGATCTCGAATCTTCACTGAGAGGGCTCCTCCTACCGCTCTCCAGCGGCTTGGCGAACCGAACTTCCCTAAACAGGAGATGGGGACTCAAGGGGACGATCTCTGGATCATACGGAGAAGGGGCCGGGAGAGATGAATCCTTTCGACGTGGCTCGGCAGCAGGTGGATATCGCGGCGTGTTTTCTGGAGGTGGATCCGGGCCTCCTGGAGAAACTCAAGCAGACCAAGCGGGAGTTGATCGTGCACTTCCCGGTCAAGATGGACAACGGGGGCGTCAAGGTCTTCACCGGGTACAGGGTGGTCCACAGCGACACCCGCGGGCCGGCCAAGGGCGGGATCCGTTACCACCCGGATGTGAACCTGGATGAGGTGCGGGCCCTGGCCATGTGGATGACTTGGAAGGCGGCAGTGGTCAACATCCCGTTCGGAGGTGCGAAGGGGGGTGTGGAGTGCAACCCCAAGGAGATGTCCCAGAGGGAGATCGAGAACATGACCCGCCGTTTTGCCTGGGAGATCTCGCCCATGATAGGCCCGGAGAGCGACATACCTGCGCCGGATGTGTACACCAACCCCCAGGTCATGGCCTGGATCATGGACACGTACAGCATCCTCAAGGGATACGCTGTCCCGGGGGTGGTCACTGGGAAGCCCCTGGAACTGGGTGGATCCGTCGGGAGGATGGAGGCCACGGGGAAGGGGGTCTTCATATCTGCGCAAGAGGCGGCCCGGGAGATCGGGCTCTCCATAGACGGCTCCACCGTGGTGATACAGGGCTCGGGCAACGTGGGCGGTATAGCGGCCCAGTACTTCCATCGTGCTGGGGCCAAGGTCATCGGGATCAGTGACTCCAAAGGTGGTCTATACAACCCCAAAGGGCTCGACATAGATGGCGTCCTGGCGTGCAAGAACCGCTACCAATGTTTTCTGAGTCGGGAGCTTGGCGGTGAAGAGATGACCAATCGGGATCTCCTCGAACTTCCGTGCGACGTCCTGGTCCCGGCGGCCCTGGAGAATCAGATCACCAGGGAAAACGCATCGAGGCTCAGGTGCCGTATGATAGTGGAAGGGGCCAACGGGCCCACCACCCCGGAGGCCGATGCCATACTCTTCGACAGGGGTATCTTCGTGGTGCCGGACATCCTTGCCAATGCAGGAGGGGTGACGGTCTCCTATTTCGAGTGGGTGCAGAACCTCCAAGAGCTCCTGTGGAGCGAGGAGGAGGTGTCGGACAGGCTCCAGAGGATAATGACTAGGGCCTTCGCGGAGACCATCGCCATAGCCAAGAAGAACAAGGTGCACATGCGCACCGCTGCCTACGTCCTGGGGGTCGGTCGAGTGGCCAAGGCGAGCCAGCTCCGGGGGATATATCCGTGAGATGGACTCCGCCTGCACGTTATCGCACAGGCAAGGGGGATTGGCCAGGGATAAGCGGGCTGGCCTCAAGGTATGGTCCGGGGTTGGCGGTTGGTGGTTCCGAAGGGCGGCAAACTGCCGGATGTGAGCTTGGAAACACCCGGATGAACCTCTGGGGGGCCTTTGCGCCACTAACAACGAGCCACTGACTACGGACGGCCTTGGTGCGTTGCGATGCCGCCTAATGGTCCATCCGGCCCTCTGACGTCAGGGTTGTGACGGTCCTTGGATCATGACCATGAGTTCGAAGACCAGCGTTGAACGCCAGATAGAGGTCCTCTCGGAGATAAGCAGGGCCATAACCTCGGACCTCTATCTGGATGACATACTGCGGCTCATAGTGACCCTCACCGCGGGGGTGATGGATTCCAAGATAGTCTCCCTGTGGCTCCTGGACGAGAAGGAAGGCAGCTTCAAGCTCAGGGCAACCCAGACCATCAGCAAGGAGTACCTCAAGGAGCGCAGCCTGAAGTGGGGGGAAGGGGTCGTGGGGCACGTGGCCCAATGCAAGGAGCCCGTGCAGTTCTACAATGTCCTGGAGGAGCCCTTGTACAAGGAGAAAGAGATGGCCCGGAAGGAAGGGCTGACCTCCATGCTCAGCGTCCCCATGTGCGTCAAGGACAGGGTCATCGGGGTGCTCAACTGTTACAGCTCCTCCAAGCGCCGCTTCTCCGATACAGAGGTGAAGCTCCTGATCGCCGTGGCGAACCAGGCGGCTGTGGCCATAGAGAACACGGAGCTGATGGTGAAGACCAGGGTGATCCAGGAGGAACTGGAGGCCCGAAAGCTGGTGGAGAAGGCAAAAGAGATCCTCATGGGCCGCAAGGGCCTGAACCCTGAGGAGGCGTTTCGTCGTATCCAGAAACAGAGCATGGATTCCCGGCGATCCATGAGGGAGATAGCGGAGGCGATCATACTCGCTGAGCAGATCTAAAGCCGGGGTCGTTAGCCCCAAGAAAACTCTTGACTTATTCTTAAGTATCGGTTAAAAGATAGACGTCAGCCACAAAGGCGTGGCTGGCACGATACGAAGCGGTATCAAGTAACAGGACAAAGGCGTCTGAGCTCAGGCGCCTTTTTTTGTTCTCTTCGCGTTTGGCTAGAGTGATTGAATTATCGCGGGGTTGAGCCCTGCTTACAGGACCCGCGAGCGATACTCGATACCAGAGGAGGCAATGACCATGAACTACAGTCGTCCCAACGCTAGCTCCGCGACCCTTTCCAAGACCCGTGTCTCACCGGCTCCCACATCCGGTCTTTGCGTCACCTGCCTGGACGGATGCCCAGGCCCTTGCGAGGTAGGCCGCTCTGCCATCAGGGGCCGGGAGGTGATCTACCCCGCGCCCTTCGGCAAGGTCACCTCCGGTGCTGAAAAGATCTATCCCATCGATTACTCGCACTTCAATATCCAGGGAACCTGTGTAGGGGCCGTCGGCATCGAGGCGGACTCGGACAAGGCCACCTTCCCTGTGGTGGACGTCTCCTCATCCATCGGCAACGGAAACGGGACCGTGAAACTGAACATCCCTGTCTTCACCGGGGCGTTGGGCTCCACGGACATAGCGAAGAACAACTGGGACGGCATGGCCATTGGTGCCGCCCTCATCGGGACCATAGTGGTGGTGGGTGAGAACGTCTGCGCCATGGACCCTGAGGCGGAGATCAAGAACGGTCGGGTGGTCCATTCGCCGGAGATGGCGCGCAGGGTGTCCACATTCAAGGAGTGGGCCAACGACGCCGGGACCATAATCGTTCAGGCCAACGTGGAGGATGGCCGCCTGGGAGTGGCCGAGTACGTCATGGAGAAGTTAGGGGTGGATTTCTTCGAGCTGAAATGGGGTCAGGGGGCCAAGAACATCGGCGGGGAGGTGAAGCTGCCCAGCCTGAAGAGGGCCCTCCAGCTCAAGGAACGGGGATACATAGTCCTGCCGGATCCCAGGGACCCGGTGGTGGCCGAGTCCTTCCAGAGGAAGGGATTCAAGGAGTTCGAGAGGCACTCTCGCCTCGGCATGGTCGATGAGGAGGGTTTCTACAAAGAGGTGGAGAGGTTGAGGTCCCTGGGTGCCAGGTTTGTGTCTTTGAAGACCGGGGCCTATCGTCCCGCAGACTTGGCCAGGGCTGTGAAGTTCGCCTCCAACGCCAAGGTGGATCTCCTCACCGTGGACGGGGCAGGCGGCGGCACGGGGATGAGCCCGTGGAGGATGATGAACGAGTGGGGGATCCCCACGGTCTACCTGGAGTGCCTCCTCTACTCATATTTGAAACGGCTCCAAGCCAAGGGCGCCCATATCCCCGCCTGCGCCATAGCTGGGGGCTTTTCCCTCGAGGACCACGTTTTCAAGGGTATCGCCCTGGGTGCCCCGTTCATAAAGGCGGTCTGCATGGGCCGGGCCATGATGACCGCGGCCATGGTGGGCAAGACCCACGGGCATCGCCTGGAGAGGAAGGTCCAGAAGGAAGGGGGAGAATTGGAGGACGCTTACCTCAAGCTGTTCGAGAGCGCATCGCAGCTCAAGGAGCGTTATGGAAAGGACTTCCAAAAGATCCCACCCGGGGCCTTGGGGATGTTCACCTTTGCGCAACGCCTCAAGCAAGGGCTCCAGCAGCTCATGGCCGGGGCGCGGAAGTTCTCTCTGGGGCACATAAGCAGGGATGACCTCGTGGCCCTCACCAGGGGCGCGGCTGAGATCTCCGGTATCCCCTTCGTCATGGAGGCGGATGCCGAGGAGGTGGAGAGGATCCTGAACACTTGATCCGGCCTGAGCCCGAGATGGGGTGCCCCAGTTGACTGCATAGGAATGGAAGGGAATCGCTCCTCGGCCCCATCTCGTGTTGGATGGCCTTCTGCTGGGGCGCACGGCCGTGCGCCCCAGCCTCATGC
>CAZOXN010000284.1:0-4508 GCA_964583655.1 uncultured Desulfarculaceae bacterium
CCTGATATCGTACGCCCTCACAGTGTCCTCTAGACCGCCCGTGGCCCGAACAACTGGGACGGTGCCGTACTTGAGGGCGTACATCTGGATCAGCCCACAAGGCTCGTACCTGGACGGGACCAAGAGGATGTCGGCCCCTGCAACCATGCGATGGGCCAAAGGCTCGTCAAAACCGATCCTGAGTCCCAGCCGCCCTGGGTGGCTTCGCTCAGCGTCTCGGAGCCTCTCCTCGTAAACCTTCTCCCCGGCCCCCAAGATCACGACCCCCACATCCAGGCGCAGCAATTCGTCCAGCACCTCCACCAGGAGATCCACTCCCTTTTGGGAGGTGAGCCGAGAGACCATCCCCAGGAGGGGTCTTTCCAAGAGGGTCGGCTCCAGCCCCATCTCGCGGATGAGCGACTCCTTGCACACGGCCTTGCCTCTCATCCTCCCCGGGAAATAACGCTCTGGCAGGTGCGGGTCCTTGGCCGGGTCCCATCGGCCGTAGTCCACCCCGTTCAATATCCCGTGGAGAGAGGCCTGCCTCCGAAGGAGGATCCCTTCCATCCCCATCCCGAACTCCGAGCCCTGGATCTCGCGGGCATAGGTCGGACTGACGGTGGTGATGGCATCGCAGAACATGATCCCTGCCTTGAGTAGGCTGATGTTGCCCCAGTACTCGACCCCCTCCGGGTGGAAGAACTCCCTCCACTGAAGCCCGGTCACCGGGAACTTCCTGGCCGGGAACAGCCCCTGATATCCGACGTTGTGGATCGTGAAGACGCAGGGGGCACGGCCGAGCACCTCGGAGTGACGATAGGTTCCCCTGAGGAGGGCAGGCACCAGCCCGGTCTGCCAGTCATGGCAATGGATCAGGTCAGGCCTGAGGGAGAGGGCCTCTGCCATCCTGAGGCTGGCATGGCACAGAAAGCTGAAACGCTCTAGGTTGTCATAGTAGTCGCCTGCCGAGTCTCCGTACAGGTTGGGCCTATCGTACATATCCTCCCGGCGGATCAGGTAGACCGGTATACCGTCTTCGGTTCGGGTCTCCTCCACGTCCGCGCAAAGCAGGTCGCTCCCGAGTGGGACCTCGACGCCGCTGAGGAGGGTCCTCATCTCGAAGCCCCCCTCCTTCACCGCCCGGTAAAGGGGGAGGACCAGACGGACATCTACCCCCAGCCTCTTCAAGGCGCTGGGCAGGGCCCCGGCCGCATCGGCCAGTCCACCAGTCTTGGCGAAGGGATCGGCCTCAGGCGAGAGAAACAAGACCTTCAGTGGCTCTGACATGGCTCCTCCGTCACCCGCTCTTTCTAATGATCGGGCTCATCCTCACAAACTCTACCGGAAGGGTTGAGGGGGCCCCGGCACAAACCCACCTGCAGTCCAAGGCCCCTCTTGGGTTGCCCCTTCGGCCGAGGCCGCGAGATGGATCTCTAGACCATGGGAAGATGACCCCGTGCCAGGAAGGGTTCGAACTCCCCTTGAGACAGGCCATAGCGGCCTCCAAGGGGGCACCCATCGGGGCCTGCTCAGTCCGAGCGAATGAAGATCATGTAGAGCGAGACAGAGACTATGAAGGCACCCCCCAAGAACAGGCCGATGAGCTGCCTCAGCTCCATGTTCTGTCCCTCTTCAGGGATGGTGAAATGGAGCAGCACCACGGTCGCGCACAGGGCCACTATGATGGTGGCAGTTCGAAACATCTTCTTCAGGATGGACAGCACGACCAGCACCAGAGTGCCCCCCCCGAGGTACATGAAACCTCGTTCGTCCAGGTTGTAGATGAGATCCTTGAGCTTCTCTGTCTCCAGGTACGAGAGGAGTTCGCCCACACGGGCGCCAAGGTCCCCGAGGTTCATCATCGCACCTCCCGGATCAGTTGCGGACAGGGCGCATTATAGCAGATCCACCCCTGGAGGGGCCAGAGGATCTTGGGTCTGCAGCCTTGACACGGAGGGGAAATTACCCTAAAGTTACGCGGCATCGCACCTGCCCGGTCCTGAACACCTGAGATGCCCCGACATCTCCAAGGGGATGCGCTCATCGGGGTCTTGCATCGCCGGCCCTCGGTGTGTCAGGGGCAGGGCTTTGGGGGTGAGCTGGGACCATGGGATCCAGGAGGGCCAACCCTTCGAGGAGGAAGGCCGCCTCTGTCAAGAGGCGCAGGGCCACCAAGAGTAGCCCTTGGGGCAGACTTTTCAAGGTCTCCGTGGGCGTGGCCGCGCTCTTGGCCTGCGCCTTCCTGGGGTACTCCCTCTGGAGCGCCAAGGTTTCAAGGCCCCCCGAACCTCCCGGCAAGGCCGGACCGACCGAACCTCCAGCCGGGCAGATGAAGGTGACCCTCTTCTTCTCGGACTCCCAGGCGGAGTTCCTGTCGGGGGAGGAACGGGTTGTCCCGCAGAGTCGGACCCCCGTGGCCCTCGCCAGGGCCGTGATGGAGGAAGTGGCACGAGGACCCAGGAGTCCCCTCCATCACACACTGCCCAAGGGCACGAGGGTCCTGAAGGTCGACCTGAGCGGAGACGGGCTGTGCACCGTGGACCTGAGCGGAGAGCTCCAGAGGGATCATCCCGGTGGCTCTTCAGCAGAGCTGATGACCGTTTATTCCATCGTGGAGAGCCTTGCGGCCAACGTACCAGGGGTCAAGTCGGTCCAGATACTGATAGAGGGGAAGAAGGCAGATACCTTGGCAGGGCATATCTCCATCGGAAATCCCATATCCCCGGATCCGAGCTATGTCAAGAACTGGTGACCGCAAGGGAGTCGTTGGAGTCCCGAAGGATGGGGCCTCCACGGCATGAGCCGCAGGGGGATGGCGCGGAACCTTGCCATGGAGTGACATGGAGTGGCAGCCCATGGCCGGGGCAGAGGGATCGGGGTCCAGGATCTCGAGGCCGGTGAACTGGGAGGGGCAGTTAGGAGAGATTGGGGGGCATCTAGGTACCCACAGGATGAACGCGGCGAGGCCATGGGCCCTTCGGCCGGCCTTGCGAAAAAAAGGGCGAGTAATTGCGGCATGGGTAGCAAGCTCCAACGCGTTCGCAACATAGGGATCATCGCCCACATCGACGCCGGCAAGACCACGGTGACGGAGAGGATACTCTATTACACCGGCAGGTCTTACAAAATGGGGGAGGTGGACCATGGCACAGCAGTCATGGACTGGATGCCTCAGGAGCAAGAAAGGGGCATCACCATCACTGCTGCCGTGACCACCTGCTTCTGGCGGGGACACGAGATCCACATCGTGGATACACCGGGACACGTGGATTTCACCATAGAGGTGGAGCGAAGCCTGCGTGTCCTGGACGGGGCCGTGGTGGTCTTCTCCGCTGTGGAGGGGGTGGAGCCCCAGTCGGAGACGGTCTGGCATCAATCGGACAAGTATCACATCCCCAGGGTGGTCTTCGTCAACAAGATGGACCGGGTGGGAGCTGACTTCTTCGGGACCATCCGCATGATGAAGTCCAAGCTGGGATGTCGTCCTCTGCTGCTCCAGATCCCATGGGGGAAGGAAGGGGAGTTCCAGGGCGTCATAGACTTGGTGAGGATGAGGGGCATCCGTTGGAACGAGGAGAGCCTGGGGGCCACCTTCGACTTGGTGGAGATCCCGGAGCCATTCCTCCCTGAGGCCCAGCGGCTTCGAGACGAGCTCACCGAGGCCCTGGGAGACAGAAACGACCGTATCGCCGAGCTGTACCTGGCCGGGGAGCCTCTCCCAGAAGAGCTCCTCAAGGAGGAGATTCGCCGGGCGACCATCGCCTTCGACCTGGTCCCTGTGACCTGCGGGGCCGCCCTGAAGAATAAAGGCGTCCAGCCGCTCCTAGACGCCATCGTGGACTTCTTGCCCTCGCCCTTGGACATCCCGCCTGTCAGGGGCCAGGTACCCGGTGCTACTCACTGGGAGGAAAGACCGAGCGACGACCATGCCCCCATGGCGGCGTTGGCCTTCAAGGTCGCCATGGACCAAGGCCGCAAGCTCGTGTATCTGAGGATATACTCAGGGTCCCTGAAGGCCGGGGAAGAGGTCTTCAACGTGACCAAGGGCAAGAGGGAGAAGGTGGCCCGGCTCCTCCAGATGCATGCGAACAAGCGGGAGAGGATAGAACAGGCAGGGGCTGGAAGTATAGTGGCTGCGGTGGGTCTCAAGGAGACCACCACCGGCGATACCCTCTGCGACGAGAAGCACCCGCTCGTCCTCGAACCCATGGAGTTCTTCGAGCCGGTGATATCGGTGGCAGTGGAGGCCAGGACCAGGGCCGACCATGAGCGACTGGCCTTCGCCCTGGGCAAACTCGCCGAGGAGGACCCTACCTTCCGCGTGAGAGAAGACGAGGAGACCGGCCAGACCATCATCTCGGGCATGGGGGAGCTCCACCTGGAGATACTGGTGGAGCGCATGCGGCAGGAGTACAACGTCCAAGCCAACGTGGGCAGACCGCAGGTGGTCTACCGAGAGACCATCTCCGCTCAGGCCGAAAGGGAGATCCGATTCGAGAGGGAGATCCAGGGCTTCCTCCATAAGG
>CAZOXN010000285.1:0-4483 GCA_964583655.1 uncultured Desulfarculaceae bacterium
GATGAGATTCTCTTTGTTCCCGCAGCAGATCGACCTGATGGTCTTCATGTTCCAAATGGAGGTCGCCAAGAGGCTCTGCGCCGATCCCGGCAGCCACGCCTACGGCGGGCTCAGCGTCCTGGTCCAGCTCCACTGGGACGTCTCGCTGGCCTTCAGGGTCCAGCCCAGCGCCTTTCATCCAGCCCCCAAGGTGGAGTCGGCCTTGGTGACGTTTCGCCCCCTCCCTGGGCCGAGGGTGGAAGTCGGGGAGTGGAGATCCTTTCAGGCATTGGTGAAGGCCTCCTTCGGTCAACGTCGCAAGACCCTGGGCAATGCCTTGAAGACCTTGGGCCAAGGGGACCGGCTCCGGGTCGCCCATGCCTTGGAAAGGGCCGGTATCGATGGGAGGCGCCGGGCTGAGACGCTATCCCTGGAGGATTTCGCTCGCCTGAGCAGGGCCTTTCAAGAGACCGGAGCGTGACCCGCGTTGTGGCAGCGTTCTCCCCGTGTTATCATGCCGGAAAGCCGGTTGAGGAGCTCCGCCCCAGGTCCGTCACAGCGTTGCCAAGCAACCTTTAGGAGAGATGGAGCGATACGAGATCATCGTGATCGGAGCCGGTCATGCGGGTTGCGAGGCCGCCTTGGCCTCTGCCCGTAAAGGGCACAGGACCCTCCTCCTCACCGTAAACGTGGATCACATCGCGTGGATGTCCTGCAACCCTGCCATCGGTGGGCTTGCCAAGGGCCAGCTCGTCAAGGAGATCGACGCCATGGGCGGCGAGATGGCCAAGAACATCGACGCCACGGGGATCCAGTTTCGACGCCTCAACACCAAGAAAGGGCCAGCGGTTTGGTCCTCCCGGGCCCAGGCAGACATGCTTCGATATGCCAGGCGGATGCGAGGGGTCCTGGAGGGCCAGGCAAACCTCTCCATCAGGCAGGCAATGGTGGAAAGGCTCCTGACGGAGAAAGGCATGGTGGTAGGTGTGGAGACCTCCTGGGGAGAGCGGATAGGGGCAAGAGCGGTGATCGTAACCACAGGGACGTTCCTCCAAGGCCTCATCCATATCGGCATGACTAGCTTCCCTGCGGGACGCATGGGGGATCTTCCATCGGTGGGACTCTCCGACTGCCTTGGTGGCCTGGGCCTTCGCATGGGACGCCTCAAGACCGGGACCACCCCGCGGCTGGATGGGAAGACCGTGGATTTCTCTCGCCTACAGGTCCAGTGCGGCGACGACCCGCCCGTGCCATTCTCCTTCTCCACTTCCGAGATCCCCCTTCCCCAGGTCCCTTGCCACATCACGTATACGAACCCTCGTACCCATGAGATCATCAGGGAAGGACTTGATAGGTCCCCGCTCTATACTGGCAAGATACAAGGGGTGGGGGCCAGGTACTGTCCCTCCATAGAGGACAAGGTCGTGAGGTTTCCAGAGAAGGATCGCCACCAGATTTTTCTGGAACCTGAGGGACTGGACACCCGCGAGATCTACCCCAATGGGATCCCCACGAGCCTACCCCTCGACATCCAGGTGCGCATGGTCCGCTCCATAGACGGACTGGAGAGCTCTGAGGTCGTGCGGCCAGGGTACGCCATCGAATACGATTTCGTGGACCCCACCCAGCTCATGCCAACCCTGGAGGTCAAGGGGATTCGGGGGCTGTACATGGCAGGTCAGATCAATGGGACATCCGGGTACGAGGAGGCGGCGGCGCAGGGTCTGGTGGCCGGCTTGAACGCTGCCTTGGGCCTGGAGGGGCGCGAACCAGTGATCCTCGATCGGGCTGATGCCTACATAGGTGTCCTCATCGACGACCTCATAACCCGCGGGACCCAGGAGCCTTACCGCATGTTCACATCCAGGGCCGAGTACCGGCTCCTGCTCAGGGAGGGCAATGCGGATCTGCGTCTCAGGGAGATCGGCTACAAGGCTGGCCTTGTGGGCGAAAGGGAGTACGAGGCCTTCTGTCTAAAGAGGGAGGCCATCCAAAGCGAGCTGGCGAGGCTGGAGAAGACCAAGGTCACGGTGGATGACCAGACCAACAGGCTGCTGGAATCACTCGGTTCTCGGCCAGTGGACCAAGGCCTCACCCTCAAGGCTCTCTTGAGAAGACCGGAGCTACATTATGGCGACATGGAGGCACTGGACCCTGGGCGCCCTTCTCTTCCCCCAGAGGTCCAGGAAGAGGTGGAGATCCAGGTCAAGTACGACGGGTACATCGAGAGACAGCTCAAGGATGTGGAGCGATTCAAGGCACTGGAGCGCCAGCGCATCCCAGAGGATTTGGACTTTCGAGTTGTCCATGGCCTCTCCACCGAGGTGGTGGAGAAGCTCTCCCGCATCCGGCCGGTTAGCCTCGGGCAGGCATCCCGCATCTCAGGGGTCACCCCTGCAGCCATGGCAGCCCTCATGGTGCACCTCAAGAAGGTCAGGACCTGAGGCCCCCCTCGGCCCATAGCTTCACGGAGACCGGGCAGGCTCGGAGCGCGCCCTTCTGGCCAACCTCACCGGATCCAGGATCGTCAGGTACCCGTCCTCGAAGAGGATCACCCCTTGCTCCCGCAACCAGCGGATCTGCTTGTTGACGCTCTCGCGCGTCGCCCCTACCATGGAGGCGAGGTCCTTCTGGGTGACCCGAACCGCTATTCGAACCCCCCTCTCCCCTTTGACCCCGAAGATCCTACCCAGATCCATGATCTTCTTGGCCAGCCGCGATGTCACGTCCAAGAAGTGCGTCTCGGCCAGGAGGGCGTCAGTGTCTCGGAGTCTCCGGGACAAGACCTCCATCACCCGAAGGGCCGCCTCGAAACGCAGGGCAAGGAACCTCAAGAAGTCCTCCCTACGAAGGCTCAGGACCTCGCACTCCTCGAGGGCCTCCACGGTGGCCGAACGCGGCTTTCCGTCTATGAGGGAGAGCTCCCCCAAGATCTCCCCCTCGGTGAGGATGGCCAAGATGACCTCCTCGCCCTGGGGGGAGGGTATGACGACCTTCATCCGCCCGCTCTGGATGATGTGAAGGCTTCCCCCCTCGTCTCCCTTGTGGAAGACCACCTGGCCCTTGGAGTACCTCCTTCTGACCAAGGAGGAAGAGAGCCTGGCCAGGTCATCCTCCTCCATGTCCGCGAAGATCGGGATCTTCTTGAGCAGGTGGGTCGTCGACAAGGGATGCCCCCCGGTCAAGCGGTAGTCCGAGATGTGAAATCTTTCACACACAACTGGTGACTTCCTTCATACAGGCCTTTGATGGGATGTGTCAAGCTGAATTAGAAACGCTCAATTATTAAGGAGATCGGGCAATGCAAGCGACTGCGGATATCTTCCCAACGGTTTCGCCCTCACGGCCAGCACGGGGGGCCCATGGTGGATCCTGTGAAGCCGAGGGGTTGCGCTGGATCTCCCTCCTCGCCAAGGCGATGGGAAAGGGGTTTTCCACGAATCGACTCTCGAGCGCCTTTCGCGATGTGGTCTCGCTCTTCGAGGGGTCCTTCCCCGGTTACAGGGCATGCGATACGCGGTACCACAGCCTGGAGCACACCATGCTGCTGCTGCCTCCCTTCTGCAGGATCGCCATGGGCCTGGTGGAGAGAAACCCCTCGACCATATTTCCCGGGGACGTGGAGCTGGGGCTGGTGGCGGTCCTCCTCCATGATTCTGGGTATATCCGCCGGCAACAGGATCGGCAAGGGACCGGGGGGAAATACACCTTCCGCCACATAGACAGGAGCGTCGCCTTTGCCAAGGCCTATCTGCCGTCTTTGGGTTACAGCGCCGGCGAGATCCAGGGCGTGGAGCAGATGATTCGCTGCACAGGGGTCAAGGCAGAGCTGGAACAGGTCCATTTCTCCTCGGAGGCTTACCGGCTCTTGGGCTACGATCTGGGCACCTCGGATTTGCTGGCGCAGATGGCTGACCCGCACTACCTGGAGAAGCTCCCCTTTCTCTTCCTCGAGTTCCAGGAGGCCTACTCCTTCGAAGGAGCCCAATGGCTCGAGCAGCAGGGGATCGAGCCCTTCGAGAGCGCCCTGGACTTGATACAGAAGACCCCTCTCTTTTACCGACATGTGGTCCTGAGGCGCCTGGAGGCCATGGGCTCACTCCACAGGCTGCTGGATGAACCGCAGAGCGGGAGAAACCCTTATATCGAGACCATAGAGGCCCACCTGCAAAAGATAGCCGTTCACTTTGGCCAGGGCGGCCATCGAGGGTAAAGGAATCCCTGGCCCCCGCTGGACCGCGCAGCGGCTTCGAAGAGCCGCAGCCTTCTCGGGAGGGCCTTTTTCTTCCCGCGGCGCGTCGTGGCACCCGGATAGCTGCGTCAGGCACAAGCAGAGCTTTGTCTCCTCGTAAGTGATAACAGGGTGGCGGCGTTTCTCGGAGCGGCTTGGCGGAGGCGCTTTGATTTTCCAGGATTTGGACCCGGGGGAAACCCTCTCGCCCGAAGCAGAGCTGAGGGCGACCGAGGGAGGGGGCAAGTATCCCCCGGAGGCCAAATCCTTTGG